>WQWK01000040.1 GCA_009785395.1 Conexibacteraceae bacterium | reverse complement strand
GCCCGCCCCAGCCGGGGTGGCGACATCCACGTGCAGGAAGCGCAGCGGGCGCCCCGCGCGCACTCGGACCCGGTGCGGTCGCAGACGCCAGCCGCGGCGGATCGCCTCGGTGCCGATGATCGCTACCGGGATCACGGGCACACCGGTCTCGAGCGCGAGCCGGCCCACGCCCCGCTTGGGCTCGCCGAGCGGCCCGGGACGCGTGCGTGTGCCCTCCGGGAAGATCAGCACCAGCTCACCGCGGGCGAGGAGCTGCTTCGCGGTCGCGATCGCGTCCTGATCCGCGTTGCCGCGGTCGACCGGGAACGCCCCGAGCGCGGTCATCAGCCAGCTGATCAGCGGATGGATCTCGAACAGCTCGCGTTTGGCGACGTAGTACATCGGCCGTCGCGCCATCGTGCCGAGGATGAAGGGGTCGAAAAAGCTGCGGTGGTTGGACGCGATGATCGCCGGCCCGCGAGCGGGGATCTGCTCGCGGCCGATCCGCGACATCCTCAGGTAGACGTGAAAGAACAGCTGCAGCGGGATCCGGACCAGCCAGTAGACGACCGGGTTCACGCCCCTCGAGCGTGTGCGGCCGTGGCGGGTGCTGTTGTCCATCGCACTAATCGGTACCCGCGCCGGGGCGGGCCGTTACAGGCAAGAGCGCGTCTGGCGGTGCTACTGGCCAGCTAGCCAGTAGCACCGGTGCGAGGCTCGCACCTGTCCCTCTAGGACCAGGCTGAGGCCTGTCTGAAGTCGCTCTGGAAAGCGCCGGCAACACCGGCGATCACGCTCTTGCCGCCGTGTGCGTCCTGGATCAGCAGGCCGAGCTCGCGATTGGAGTTGAGCGAGTCCCAGCTGGCGTTCTGTGAGCCGATCAGCAGCGACTCGTTGCGGCTGCCGGGGTCGACGAGCACGAACTTCTCGTGGATGTAGAGCGACTTGGCGCTGTCCGGGAAGACGTGGACCTGGCATCCGGCCTGGGTCACGGCGGTGAACGCCTTCGTCCAATCCGACGATGCCGTCATCACGATCCTGCAGGTCACACCGCGCCGCGCATCGGCCGCGAGCGCGCCATACACCGCCTGGTCACTGAGCTCCTCGCTTTCGACCTCGACGAGGTGCTTGGCCGACTTGATCTGTCCGACCATCGCCGCCTCCGCCGGGTCGCCCGACGTATTGGGGGACCAGACCAGGCCCGACGCCTGGACGGTGTGCGCGCCCGGCTGACCGTTCGGGGCCGCGTTCCAGTCGTTGGCGAAGGTGGCCTCGATCGCCTTGACCTGCGCCGGGTTGGTATCGATCACCGTGGCGTCGCGAGTGCTGGCGTAGTAGGCGGCCGTCAGGTTGGCGGTCGATACGTCGGCCGTGCGCCCGTCGAACGTCGTCGCCTTGATGTGGAAGATGATCCGGGGCGGCGCCCATTTGACACTCACACCGTGGGCTACCAAGTACGAGTAGGCGGACGCGTTGACCTCACCGCCGGTGAAGTCCTTGTCGAGCAGTACCCGAACCTTGACGCCGCGCCTGGCCGCCGCCGCCAGGTCACGTTCGGCGGTCGGATCGCTGAGCTCGTAGATCTCCATGTCGATCGCATGCTTGGCTTGCGCGATCTGCGTGTAGAAGCCGCCGAACCCGGCCTTCGGATACTGGACGAGCTTGTAATAGACGGCGTTCGATCCGTGTGTGCCGGCGGCCGCCGCCGATGAGGCCCCGAGAGCAGCCATAGCGGCCACGGCCGCGGCTGCCATGCACAGGGCTCTCAATTTTCTGGCGACGCTGACCATTTCCTCACGTGACCTCATTGCAGGGTCGCCCGAGGGCTCCCCCCGTGACACCTCCTGATGCGAAACGCAAGCCCGCTGTCGGACTCGAACCGACAACCGCCTCATTACAAGTGAGGTGCGCTACCAGTTGCGCCAAGCGGGCGTAGCAGGGAGTTTGCCAGGCTTCGAGGGTGAAACACCCCCGGGATGAAGGGTTTTGCAGAACGCTAAACGTTCGACGACGTGCGCTCAGCGGCAGCGGCAGCGAGTGCGGCGTTCATGGCCGCCTCGGAGGCAGTGGCGGACTCGGCGATCGTCTCGGCGGTGTGGCAGATCTCGGCCATCGCGGCGGCCGGAGGCTCGCTCGCGACGGTGGCGGCCCGCAGGCCCCGGCGGCGCGGACGCCACACACGCAGATACTCGGCCATCAGGTAGGAGCCGAGCACGATCACGACCGCGCCGACCTGGGCGGCGATCGTCTCGACGTTCGGGAACAGCGAGAACCATTGTCCGAGCCAGCCCGGCCAGTGGCCGATCGAGGTCGTGCCGATCCAGCCGGCGAGCTGCATCTCGTTGACCTCCTCGCCGACCATCACGAACAGCACGACCAGCAGCATTGCGCCGGTGATGATCAGCAGCCGCTTGTACGGCAGCTTCTGGTGCAGCGAGAAGGTCATTATCCCGACCGCAGCGGTGAACAGCAGGCCCAGGGTGACTCCCTCGAGCACGACGCTCGAGCCGAACGTGACGCGCAGGTTCTGCAGGAAGATCACGACCTCGAATCCCTCCCGGTAGATCGAGGTGAAGCCCAGCAGGCCGAAGCCGAGCAGCGTGGCGCGCATGCTGGTCTCGTCGTTGAGCAGGCCCTTGCGGCGCTTGTTGTGGTGGGAGATCCAGCCGGTCCAGTAGACCTTGTGGAAGAACCAGTTCATCACCACGAGCAGGACGATGATCGCCGGAATTCCGGTGGCGGCCTGCAGGCTCAGACCGCTGCCGCCCAGCAGGCTGATCAGCCCGACGGCGGCGAACCAGGTCGCGACGGTCGCCAGCAGGCCAACGGCGCCGCCGGCTGCCACCGGCCGCTTGTAGACGCTGTTGGCCCCGCGGAAGCTGGCCGTGATCGCCGCCAGTACGAGGATCGTCTCGAGGCCTTCGCGGAAGACGAGGATGCCGCTGTTGATCACGGCCGTCGTGCGGCTCATGCCGTGGGCGGCAGCGGGGTTCGCGGGGTTGGCCGTGCCGCCGCCGGAGTGCCAGCCCAGGATCACGGCGGTGACGGCGACACCTAGAGCGATCGCCACCCATAGGTAGAAGCTCCAACGCGGCGCGGTACGGCGCGCTGTGGGCTTGGCCTTTGCGGGGCGCGCTGCGGGCTTGACTGTCTCGGCGGGCGTGGTCATCTGCTTCTTATTCCGATCCCGTAGGTCGGATTAGGACCGGGCCCGGACGGTAGCACACGTTAGGTGGCCCTAACAACGTCAGGCCGCCACCCTATCAGAAAAGTTAGGGTGCCCTAACAAGCCGCAGGGCATAGGCTTCGCGCCTGCGATGTCCCACTCTCCGGCAGACGCGCCGAGCTTCGATCTCCAGGCGCACTCGACCTACTCGGATGGTGAGCTCTCACCGGCGCAGACCGTCAGGGCCGCGGCCGCCGCCGGCGTCGAGCTGTTCGCGCTGACCGACCATGACAGCGTCGACGGCGTCGCCGAGGCTGCGGAGATGGCTCGGCACGTCGGCATCAGGCTCGTGCCCGCGGTCGAGATCTCGGCGCTCGATCGGGTCTGCCACGACCTGCACATCGCCGGCTATCTGATCGACCCGGATGATGCCGCCCTCGGCGCTCAGCTGGAGCGTTCCCGCGGCGACCGGGCGCTGCGCTCGGAGCGCATGATCGAAGCGCTCAAGCGCGGCGGCTGGGCGGTGGACCACGGGCCGCTCGACGCCCGTCAGGCCGCGGGCGCCGCGCTCGGCCGCCCCCATCTGGCGCAGGCGGTGCTGTCGCACCCGGACAACACCGAGCGGCTCGCGCAGGAGCAGCTGACAAACCCCTCGAGTTTCCTGGAGGCCTACCTGATCGACGGCAAGCCCGCCTACGTTGAGCGGGGCGCGCCGCCGGTCGCCAACGTCCTCGACGTGATCCACGGCGCCGGGGGCGTCGCGGTCTGGGCGCACCCGTTCTGGGATGTCGACAGCGACGCGGAGGTGGTCGCGGCGATCGAGCGCTTCGCCGAGATGGGGCTTGACGGGGTCGAGGTCTTCTACCTCACGCACACGCGCGCACAGGTGGACCTGTTGGCGCAGTGCTGCGCCGAACTGGGCCTGATCACGACCGGCTCAGCGGACTTCCACGGGCCCAGCCACCGCATCTTCAACCGCTTCCGCGCATTCAAGACCTACGGCCACGTGGCCAACCTCGGACCGATTGCCGGCTAGCCCGCTTCCACGTCCCTGCAAGTGATGGCCGTGGCGGGGCGGGCGGTCATTCCAGCCACTCGGTGACGAATGTGGGGTTCGCGTGGATGCAAACAAGGTTCGCGCGCGCGGGCCCGCGATTGGTGAACTTGTGCGGCGTCCCCGGTGGCACGATCACGATGTCGCCAGGCCCAGCCTCGATCTGCTCATCACCGGCCTGGAAGCTGAGGTTGCCGGCGATCACCACCCAGGTCTCGTCGTACGGATGCCTGTGCAGTCGCGGCCCCTGTCCGGGCTCTGACTGGTCCAGGATCAATGAGATCGTCGCGCCCTGGTCTTCACCCCTGAGGTTGCCGCTCGGGAGCGCGCTGCTGCTGATGACCGGCATGTCTCGCTCGACGCGTGTGTATCAGGCAGCCACTGCCCGCGACGCAAGATGCTGCCCGACCTTCCGCTTGACCCGCTGGAGCGCGTTGTCGACGGTCTTGCAGTCGCAACCGAGGCGCTGACCCACCTCCTCATACGAGCGGCCGTCGAGATACAGAGACAGCACACGCGACTCCAGTTCGGACAGCGAGGTGGAGATGCAGGCCACCAGCGCACGCAGCTCCTCGGAGCTGATCACCTGGTTGACCGGGTCGTGGACGGGCGAGCCGGCGATCATCTCGTCGAGCGTCGGCTCGGTGTCGCTGCCACTACCCGCGGGGGTGCTCGAGAACGACACGTACTGGTTCAGCGGCGTGTGCTTGTTCCGCGTCGCCGTCTTGACGGCGGTGATGATCTGGCGGGTGATGCAGAGCTCGGCGAAGTTGCGGAAGCTCGACTCACGGTCGCTGCGGTAGTCCCGGATCGCCTTGTAAAGGCCCACCAAGCCCTCTTGGATGAGGTCGTCGGCGTCGCCGCCGGCGAGGAAGTAGGAGGAGGCCTTCAGCCTGACGAAGCCGTAGTAACGGCGGACGAGGCGATCGTAGGCATCGGCGTTGCCTGCCTTTGCGAGGGCGATCAGATAGCCGTCCTCGACCGGTAACTGGCCCTTCGGATTAGATGAAAGTCGTGCCACGGCGGTTTCCTTTGCTCGCGCCGGGATCTCCGCCCGGCCGCGGTTGGAATTGCGTGGCGCGTCACCTCCCCTGGCGCCGCGGCCTATTCAGTTGGCCCTGCATGGCGCGTCCCTCCCAGGAGAAGCGCCGACTGCAAAGGCCAAACCCTCACTCTAAAGGTCGAGTTGATGCTTAGCCTGAGGTTTAGGGTTGCATAGGGCCGCTTGCCTGTCAAGCGTCACTCGCGCGCCGCCGCCGCGGCGTACAGCAGGACCGCCGCCGCGGCGCCCACGCTGAGCGACTCGATGCGGCCACGCAACGGCAGCGAGATCAGCGCGTCACAGGCCGAGGCGACGCGTGGCCGCAGTCCCTTCCCCTCGGAGCCCATCACCAGCACCACGGGCCCGCTGAAGTCGACCTGGCGGTAATCGAGCCTGGCCTCCCCCGCGGCGCCGTAACACCAGAAGCCGCGCGACTTTGCCGCGGTCAGAAAGTCGGTGAGGTTACGCACCTGCGCAAGCGGCAGATGCTCGACGGCGCCCGCCGACGCTTTGCAGACGGCGGGCGTCACCTCGGCCGCGCGGCGCTCGGGCAGCACCAGCCCGGCGGCGCCGGCGCACTCGGCCGAGCGGCAGATCGCCCCGAGGTTCTGTGGGTCCTGGACCTGGTCCAGGGCGACGATCAGCGCCTGCTCACCGCCGAGCAGCGCGTCGGCGTCGGCGTACCCGTACGCGGACACCTCAGCACAGATCCCCTGGTGACCGTCGGACTCGGCGCGGCGTGTGATCTCATCGGGCGGTTCGATCGTGACCCGGATGCCCGCCGCCTGCAGCCACGGTTCGCGAGCCGCGTTCTGCGTCGCCCACACGCGGCTGACCGTACGCGGCCCGCGGATCGCCTCGCGCACCGGGTTGCGTCCATAGACGACCATCGCGCCGCCAGCGCTCATCAGAGCGCCCGCAATTCGGGGCCGCCGGGCCCGTCGCGCACTTCCCAGCCGAGCTCGCGCAGCTGGTCGCGGATCGCGTCGGCCCGGGCGAACTCGCGCGCCGCGCGGGCCTGCTCCCGCTCCTCGAGCAACGCCCGCGCAGCGGGCGGGGCGCTCGCCTGCTCGACCTCCAAGAGGTTCTCGAGCGCAAACACGGCGAGCATCTCGCGCAGGTCGGCGTCGCCCACGGCGTCGGCGGAGCGGTTCGCCTCACGCACCCACTCGAACGCCGCGGCCAGCGCCCGCGGCGTGTTGAAGTCCTCGGCCAACGCGTCGAAGAACTCCGCCCGCAGGGGTGCGGACCACTCCGGCGAGGCGCCGTCGACGAGCCGGCGTGCCACCTCCCGGAAGCGCTCGACGCCCGCCGCCGCCGCGTTCAGGCGCTCGTCGTCGAACTCGATCGGCTGGCGGTAGTGCCCGGCGCAGAAATACGCCACCAGCGCATCGCGCCCGTGCACCGCGAGCGCCCGGTGCAGCAGGAACGTGTTGCCGATCGACTTCGACATCTTCTCCTGGTCGAGCCGCACCATGCCGTTGTGCATCCACAGCCGCACCAGCGGCTGACCGTGGGCTGCGCAGGTCTGGGCCGCCTCATTCTCGTGGTGCGGGAAGATCAGGTCCGAGCCGCCGCCGTGGATCTCGAAGCCGAGCCCGAGCAGCTTCTCGGCCATCGCCGAGCACTCGATGTGCCAGCCGGGGCGCCCACGCCCCCAGGGCGTGTCCCAGGCCGTGTCCTCTCCCGGCTTCTGCGCCTTCCAGAGCGCGAAGTCCGCCGGATCGCGCTTGCGTTCGGCTCCCTCCTTGCCCTCACCCTGATCGAGGTCGTCCAGCCGGCGGTGCGAGAGCTCGCCGTAGCGGGCGTAGCTGCGGACGGCGAAGTACACGTCACCGTCCACGGCGTATGCGTGGCCGCGCGCGATCAGCCGCTCGATCAGAGCGATGATCTCCGCGATCGTCTCGCTGGCGAGCGGCTCGTGATCGGGCCGGCCGAGCCCGAGGCCGTCGGTGTCAGCGATGTAATGGGCGGTCATCTCGCGCGCGAGCCTCTCCGAGTCGACGCCCGCCGCGCCCGCCGCCGCATAGATCTTGTCGTTGACGTCGGTGATGTTGGCCACGAACGTGACCTCGTAGCCCTCGTGCCCGAGGAAGCGCTTGAGCAGCGAGAAGACCACAAACGGCCGTGCGTTGCCGATGTGCACCCGCCCGTAGACGGTTGGCCCGCAGGCGTAGATGCCGACCTTTCCGGGCACGCGCGGCCGCAGCGGCAGGACCTCGCCGGTGAGCGTGTCGTGAAGCGTGATCTCGCGCACGGAGCAGGAAATTAGTCGCTCGGCCGGGTTATGGTGGCGACCGCCAGCGCCGCTGCGCCCTCGAGCCGGCCGATGAAGCCCATCCCCTCCCCGCGCGTGGCCTTGACGTTCAGCTGAGGGTCGGACAAGCCCATCGCCGTGGCGAGCCGAGCCTGGATCGCGCCCCGGTGCGGCAACAGCTTCGGCCGCTCGATCATGACCGTCGCGTCGATGTGCTCGATTGCGCAGCCGTGCTCGATCAAGAGCGCCACGGTCACGCGCAGCAGTTCGATCGAGTCGGCGCCGCGGTAGCGCTCGTCGGTGTCGGGAAAGTGCTGGCCGATGTCGCCGAGCGCGGCGGCTCCGAGCAGGGCGTCGATGATCGCGTGCGTCAGCACGTCGGCATCCGAGTGCCCGAGCAGGCCGTGAGTGTGCGGGATCTCGACGCCGCCGATCACCAGCGGCCGCCCCTCGACCAGCGCGTGGCAGTCATAGCCGAGCCCGGTGGCGACGCTCATCGCCCAGCCCTCTCGCCGAGCAATAGCTCGGCCACGCGCAGGTCGAGCGGCGTCGTGATCTTGAAGTTCTCAGCCGGGGCGGGCAACACGGCGACCGTACCGCCTTGGCGCTCGATCAGCCAGGCGTCGTCGGTGGCGGCCGCCAGCAGCTCGGGCGGCGCCGCCAGCGCGCGCCCGAGCGCCGCGCGACGAAACACCTGTGGGGTTTGCACGGCCCACAGCCGTGATCGGTCGAGCGTCAGCTCGACGATCCGCCCGCCCTCCGAGACCTGCTTGATCGTGTCGGTCACCGGTGCCGCGGCCACCACCGCGTCGGCGCCGGTCAGCTCCAACTCGGCGATCGCCGCGGCGAACAGCTCGGCCGTCACCAGCGCGCGCGCGGCGTCGTGGACGATCACGACCTCGCTCCGCGGCGCCGCATCCAGCGCGGCGCGCACAGACTCGGATCGTGTATCCCCGCCGGCCACCGCGGTCACGTCCGCGGGCGCGGCGTCGAGCCGGTCGGCGGGCAGAGCCACCACGATCGTCTCAATGGCGGCCACCGAGCGCAGCGCGAGCAGGCTCCATTCGAGCATCGGGCGGCCGGCAACGCTGGCGAGCGCCTTGGGTCCCCGGGACCCAAGGCGCTCGCCACGCCCCGCGGCAACGACCAGCGCGACGGCCATACTGTCCAGGCCGCTACTCGGCCCTGACCGTCACCGACTCGGTCTCGATCGTCACCGAGTCGGTCTCAACCGTCACCTTGTCGGTCGTGATCTTCACCGCTTTGGCGTTACCCGCCCCGTCGAGGATCACGCTCGTCAGGTGGCCGTCCACCTGCTCCTCGTCCATATCAAGCGCGTACATCATCTCGGAGCAGAGGACCTTCTTCGCTCGCGTGAACATCTGCTTCTCGCCGGTCGAGAGTCCCTTCTGGTGCTCCCGGATGGCGAGGTCGCGCACAACCGCCGCGAGCTCGTAGATGTCGCCCGTCTTGATCTTGTCGCGGTTGTGCTTGAAGCGCCGGTTCCAGTTCTTGGGCATGTCCGAGCATTCGTCCTGAAGCACGGCGAGGACCTTTTCCAGCATCTCCTCGTCGACCACGCGGCGCAGGCCGGCAAGCGCGGCGTTCTCGGTCGGGACCATCACCGTCATCTCGTTGTGCAGGATCCTGATCGTGAGGTACTCACGACTCTCCCCGAGCACGTCCTTCATCTCCTTCTTGAGCACCTTGCCCGCCCCATGGTGCGGATACACGACGTTGTCGCCGACCTCGAATTCGGCCTGCGGCAGCGGCGCGAGATCGTCGAGGTCCTCGATGACCTCCTCGTCCCCCAGGTGCCCCTCGATCATTTCAGTGATGGTGTCCTCCCTTTCCAATGCCACCGGGGTGAGCCGCCCGCAGACCGTCAGGTCTGCAGGTAACGGTCGACCAGATTTATCTCCTGCAACCGGCGAAGCCCTTCCCGGATGTCCTTCGCCCTGATCTCGCCGACGCCGTCGACGGTCTCCAGCTCGCCGTCGGTGGCCGCGAGCAGCTCCTCGAGGCCACCGAACTCGTCGATGATTCGCTTGACCACCAGCTTCGGCAGGCGCGGGATGCGTCCGAGGATGCGGATGCCGCGCGGCGAGATCGGATAGTCGAGCGTGTTCAGCTTGCGGTCGTAACCGAGCAGTTCGGCGAGACGGCCGAAGTCGAGCAGGTCCTGGTGCGGCAGGCGCACGAGCTGGTCGAACCCGATCGAGAACGACTCATCAGTGTCCTCGAGCAGATAGTCGTGGACCAGCGCTGCCTTGTCCGCCGCCACACCGACCATCGTCTCGTCGAGCTGCATCTCGATCAGGCGCCCCTCGGTGCCGAGCTCGACGATGTAACGCTCGATCTCCACCGCCATGCGGGTCACGAGCTCGGCCCGCTGCAGCACCGTCAGCACGTCGTGCAGCGTCGCACCGCCCTCGAACTCGAGCGCAGTCAGTCGCGTCGACACCTGGTCGAGCCGGCTGCGGTACTTGTCGAGCGTCGCCAGCGCCTGGTTGGCCTTCGCCAGGACGACGGGGATCTCGGCGAGCACGAATTTGATGCCGTCCACGTACAGCGAGATGACCTCGCGCCGCTCGGAGATCGCGACGACCGTCGCGTCCGTCTGCTTGGAGACGCGCTCGGCCGTGCGGTGGCGGGTGCCCGTCTCCATCGTATGGATCGTTGGATCGGGCGTCAGCTGGATGTTCGCTTGCGCGATCTTGGTCGCGTTCGAGCTGAGCACGATCGCGCCGTCCATCTTCGCCAGCTCGTAGAGCAGCGCCGGTGAATAGTCGAGGTCGAGCTTGATGCCGCCGGAGAACATGAACGCCAGGTCATCGGCGTCGCCGATCACGATCAGGCCGCCGGTATGCGCATGCAGGATGTTGTCGAGGCCGTCACGAAGGGCGGTCCCGGGCGCAACCATCTCGAGCGCCCTCACCATCCGGGACTCTTGGCGAGACTCGAGCTCGTCTTTGAGCTCTTCCCCGGATCGCAGCGCCATCAGACGGAGGATTTTACGCCGAGTCGGCCCCCGCGCGCGCAACCGCGCCGGTCATCGGGGCGCTACCGCGCGAGCGCCATGCGGTCCCGCACGACCAGCGTCCGGACCGCGTCGCGCAGCGTCCGGAACCGATCCGGCTCGGCCACCGGCGCCAGACCGAACTTCTCGGCCTCGGCCAGGCGCCGATCGGCGTGGGCGACCGTGCGAAGCTCACCGGTCAGGCCCAGCTCGCCGAAGCACGCCAAGGGCTCTCCCGCCCCCGAGTGCAGTGGCACGTTCCGGGCCGCGCCCGCCACCGCCAGCGCGACCGCCAGGTCGGCGCCCGGCTCGTCGACGCGGACCCCACCGACGACGTTGACGAAGACATCCGCATTGCCGAGCCCGATCCCGGCGTGGCGGCCCAGCACCGCCAGCACCAACGCCAGCCGGTTGCGATCGATCCCGGCCACCACGCGCCGTGGCGGCTCCAGCTCCGAGGGCGACACCAGTGCCTGAACCTCGACCAGCAGCGGCCGCGTGCCCTCCATCGCACACAGCACGACGCTGCCGGCGGCGCGCGTCGCCTCGGCCACGAACCGCGCGGACGCGTCCAGCACCTCGACCAGGCCGTCGTCACGCATCTCGAACACGCCGGCCTCGCTGGTCGACCCGAAACGGTTCTTGATCGCGCGCACGGTCCGGTAGGTGCGCTCGCGTTCCCCCTCGAACTGCAGCACGCAGTCGACCAGGTGCTCGAGCACCCGCGGCCCCGCCAGGGCCCCGTCCTTGGTCACGTGCCCGACCAGCAGCACCGCGATCCGCATTGCCTTCGCCACGCGCATGATCTCCGTCGCGGCCTCGCGCACCTGCGCGACCGAGCCGGCCGCGCTCGTCAGCTCGCCGCAGTGCAGCGTCTGCACCGAATCGACAACGCACACCTCCGGCCGCTCGCGCTCGAGCGTCGCGAGCACCGTCGCGAGGTCGGTCTCGGCGATCACCGGGATCTCGAGCGGGGCACCGGCGCTCAACCGCTCGGCCCGCAGGCGAATCTGCGCGGGCGACTCCTCCGCCGACACGTACAGGGTGCACCGCCCGGCCGCGGCCAGATGCGCCAGCGCCATCGTCGTCAGCGTCGACTTGCCGACCCCGGGCGAGCCGCCGATCAGCACCAGCGAACCGGGCACGAGACCACCGCCGAG
>WQWK01000039.1 GCA_009785395.1 Conexibacteraceae bacterium | reverse complement strand
TGCCTGGGCGCTCAGGAGCGCGCCCGCCCTTGTCACCCCGGGCGCCAAGCTGCTCGCCGGGCTGGACCTGCCGCCGGTCCCGGGTGTGAAGCGCGCCCGGGCGGCCCTGCGCGCCGCCGGTCTCGCGGGGGAGGCTGTTGACGTTTGTGAAGATAATCTGCACAAACGTCAACAGCCTCGGCGCGGTGACTTGGCGCTGCGCTTCAAGGGCGTCTGGCACGAGATCAAGGACGGCCCGGCCATCCTGCGCGGGATCGATCTCACAGTCGCGCCGGGCGAGCGTGTGGCGCTGATGGGGCGCAACGGCGCGGGCAAGTCGACGCTGCTGAGGCATGCGGCAGGGCTGATGGCGCCGACCCGGGGGAGGGTCGAAGCCTCGGGGCGGGTGGCGCTGCTGCTGCAGAACCCGGGCGACTACCTGGCGCACGAGACCGTCGGTGAGGAGGCTTCGGAAGGCGCGCTAGCCCAGGTCGGATTGAGCGGCCTGCGTGACCGCCACCCGCGCGACCTGAGCGGAGGCGAGAAGCAGCGGCTCGCGCTGGCGATCGTGCTCGGCGACCCGGCCTCCGTGCCGCCCCCGGCCGTCCTCTGCCTGGACGAACCGACACGGGGAATGGACCGTGCGGCCAAGGACGCTCTGGCGAAGCTGCTCGCCGGGCTCGACGCGGCCGTGATCGTCGCCACGCACGACCCCGAGTTCGCGGCCGCATTCGCGGACCGGATCGTGCTGCTCGCGGACGGGCGCGTCATCGCCGATGGGAGCGCCGCCGAAGTGCTGGCGGGCGGCACCTATTTCGCGACCGAGACCGCCCGCATCCTCGGCGGCGCCGGGGGCGCGCTGCTGCCCGCGGACGGAATCGCGCTGCTACGGCCGGCCGGAGAGCGGGCCGGCCAACAGGCTGGCCCGCTCTCCGGCCACCGATCCGCCACAGAGGTACCGGCGTGAGCTGGCAGCTCGCGTCGTTCGCGATCCTCGGCGCCGGTCTGCTGGCCGGCTTCGCGTGGTATGAGCGCACCCGGCCCGACGCCCGCATCGTCGCCCTCGTGGGGACGCTGGCGGCATTCGCTGCGCTCGGGCGGATCGCCTTCGCCGCCGTGCCGAATGTCAAACCGACGACCGACATCGTGCTGATCTCCGGCTTCGCGCTCGGCGGCGCACCTGGGTATGTCGTGGGCGCCGTCGCGGGCCTCACCTCGAACTTCTTCTTCGGCCAGGGGCCGTGGACGCCCTGGCAGATGGCCGGCTGGGGAATGGTGGGGGTGGCGGGCGCCGTGCTCGCACGGGTCACGAGCGGACGCATCCGGCGCCTGCCGCTAGCGATCGTCAGCTTCGTGCTCGGCTTTGCCTTCACGGCCCTGCAGGACGCCGGCGACTGGGTCAACTACAGCGACCACAGCCTCGCGCAGCTCGGCGCCTACGTGGGCCAGGGCCTCGGCTTCGACCTCGTGCATGCGATCGGCTGCTTCGGTTTCGCGATGCTGTTCGGCCCGGCGCTGATCCGGACGCTCACGCGCTTCCGGACCCGTATCCAGGTCACGTGGCTGCCACCGACCGGCGCAACGGTGCCGCTGTTGCTGGCCGTGGCGATCGTGGCCGGCGGGATCCCCGCGGAGCGGCCGGCGCCCGCGTCGGCCCACCCCTTCCGCGGCTCACCGATCGCGTATCTACAGGTCGCGCAGAACCGGGACGGCGGCTGGGGCGCGGCGCCAGGCCAGCCGTCCGACACGCTCGACAGCGGCTGGGCGGCGTTCGCGCTCGGGCGCTCGAGCATCGTCCTGCCGCACACGTTCGCGCATCCCGGCTGGAGCAACCCGCTGCAGTACCTCGCACGCACGCTCCCCAGCGAGAGGGGCGCCGGCGCGATCGAGCGAACTCTCCTCGCGGTGAGCACCACTCCGGGCTGGCGAAGGGTGTTCGGCGGCCTGAGGCCGCGCCTGGAGCGACTGGTGGAGCGCAACGGCTCGATCGGCGGGCAGTCGAACCTGACGGCCTTCGGAATCCTGGCGCTGCGGGCAGCACATGCAGGCATCCCCGCGCGGACGGTCGCGTGGTTGGCGGACCAGCAGGACCGTGACGGCGGCTTCAACTTCGACACCCGAGGCGGTCACAGCGATGTGGACGACACCGGCGCTGTCCTGAGCGCGCTCGCACCAACCAGCCTCGCGAGTGTGATGCGACGCGCTGTCACCTTCATCCACGCACAGCAGAACCGTGACGGCGGCTTCGGCGACCAGGCGGGAGCTCCGTCGAACGCCCAGTCGACTGCCTTTGCGATCTGTGGTCTGATAGCGGCCGGCGTGGACCCGGGCCGTGTCCGGCGCGCGGGGTCGCCGTCAGCGTTCTCCTACCTGGCGTCGCTGATTCAGCGAAGCGGCGCCGTGAACTATGCGCGCGGGAACTCCCAGACGCCCGTGTGGGTCACCGCAGAGGCAGAGATCGCGTTCGCCGGCAAGACGCTCTGAATCAACGGTTTTTCAGTACTCGCTACGAAGACATACCGGCCATCGGGTAAGTTACGCGCCTGATGCGGATCGGAGTGCTGAGGGAAGCGCAGCCGGGGGAGACCCGTGTCGCGGCGACCCCGAACACGGTCGGACAGTTGCTCAAGCTCGGCTATGAGGTGCGGGTCGAGCCGGGCGCCGGTGAGCTGTCGAGCTTCAGCGACGGCGCCTACGAGGCCGCAGGGGCGACCATCGGCGATCCGTTCGATGCGGAGATCGTGCTTGGCGTCAACGCTCCCACGGAGGACCAGCTGGACAAGCTGCGGCCGCACACGACACTGATCAGCTGGCTCTCGCCGATGCTGGACACGGCACTGGTTGAGGATCTTGCGAAGCGGCCGATCACGGCGCTCGCGCTTGATGCGGTTCCGCGTATCAGCCGGGCCCAGTCGATGGACGTGCTCAGCTCGATGGCCAACATCGCCGGCTACCGGTCCGTGGTCGAGGCCGCCCACGAGTTCGGCCGCTTCTTCACCGGGCAGGTGACCGCTGCCGGGAAGGTGCCTCCCGCGAAGGTGCTGGTGGTGGGCGCCGGTGTCGCCGGCCTCGCGGCGATCGGCGCCGCCGGCAGCCTCGGTGCGATCGTCTACGCGACCGACCCACGCCCCGAGGTGGCCGACCAGGTCGGGTCGCTGGGCGGCGAGTACCTGGGCGTCGACACCGGCGAGGAAGAGGAGGTCTCGGCCACCGGCTATGCGCGCGAGATGGGCCAGAACTACAACGAGCTGGCCGCCCAGCTGTATGCGAGGACGGTTCCCGACATCGACATCGTGATCACGACGGCGCTGATTCCCGGACGTCCCGCGCCGCGGCTGATCACAGAGGAGATGGTCGCGAGCATGCGGCCCGGCAGCGTGATCGTCGACCTCGCCGCCGCCAACGGTGGCAACGTGGCGGGCACCGTCAAGGGTGAGCGGACCGTGACCGAGAACGGCGTGACCATTCTCGGCTACACGGATCTCCCGGGCCGGCTACCCACCCAGGCCTCCCAGCTGTACGGACAGAACCTCGTGAACCTGATGAAGCTGCTGACGCCCGAGAAGGACGGCCGCCTCGCGCTCGACTTCGATGACGTCGTCCAGCGTTCGATCGCGGTCGTGCGCGACGGTGAGCTGACTTGGCCGCCGCCGCCGGTGCAGGTGTCGGCCGTCCCGGCGAAGCCCGCTGCTGCCGAGCCGCAAGCCGGCAGCAGCGCATCCCCCGAGAAGCAGCCGATGACATCCTTGAGGAAGTACCAGCTGACGGGTGTCGGGGCGCTCATCTTCTTCCTGCTGGTCGCGATCTCGCCGAGTGCACTGCTGCCGCACCTGACCGTCTTCGCGCTCGCGATCGTGATCGGTTATTACGTGATCGGCAACGTCCACCACGCGCTGCACACGCCGCTGATGTCGGTGACGAATGCGATCTCCGGGATCATCGTCGTCGGCGGTATCGTCGAGATCGGGCGCTACAGCACGCTCGTGACGATCATCTCCGGCGTTGCTGTTCTGTTGGCGAGCATCAACGTCTTCGGCGGTTTCGCGGTGACGCGCCGCATGCTCTCGATGTTCTCGCGGAGTTGAGGCTGCCGTGAGCGTGAACTCAGCGGCGGACGCCGCCTACCTCGTCGCCGCGCTGCTGTTCATCAGGGCGCTGGCGGGACTCTCCAAGCACGAGACGGCGAGGGCGGGTAACAACTTCGGGATCCTGGGCATGGCTGTGGCGCTCGTCGCCACTGTGGTGCTCGCGGCGCACAACGGGATCAACTCGCTGGGCGTGATTCTGCTGATCGTCGCGGTGATCATCGGCGCCGCGATCGGGCTCTACCGCGCACGGGTCGTCGAGATGACGGGCATCCCCCAGCTGATCGCGCTGTTTCACAGCTTCGTCGGCCTGGCCGCCGTGCTGGTGGGGTGGAACGGCTACCTGAGTGTCGAGCGCAAGCCCTACGGTGTCGAGGCGCTCGGTTTCAAGGCGCTCGGCACCTACGGCATCCACCACGGTGAGGTTTTCATCGGTGTGTTCATCGGGGCGGTGACCTTCACCGGTTCGATCATCGCGTTCCTGAAGCTCTCGGCGCGGATCAATTCGAAACCGCTGATGCTGCCCGGCAAGAACTGGCTGAACGTCGGCGCTCTGGTCCTGTTCGTTGGGCTCACGGCCTGGTTCATCTCGGACCCGCAGCTGGTGTTGCTGGTGATCGTGACGCTGCTCGCGCTTGCGCTTGGCCTGCACCTCGTGGCGAGCATCGGCGGCGGTGACATGCCGGTGGTCGTTTCGATGCTGAACAGTTACTCCGGTTGGGCCGCCGCCGCGTCGGGTTTCCTGCTCAACAACGATCTGCTGATCGTCACCGGTGCGCTCGTTGGCTCCTCTGGTGCCTACCTGAGTTACATCATGTGCAAGGCGATGAACCGGTCGTTCATCTCCGTGATCGCGGGTGGCTTCGGGATCGAGGCGCCGACCGCGGATGACACTGATTATGGTGAGCATCGTGAGATCGGCGCCGAGGAGGCAGCCGAGCTGTTGAGTGAGGCGAGCTCCGTGATCATCACCCCGGGTTACGGGATGGCGGTCGCGCAGGCGCAGCACGGCGTCGCCGAACTCACCAGCCTTCTGCGCGCGCAGGGTGTCGAGGTCCGCTTCGGCATTCACCCGGTCGCGGGCCGGCTGCCGGGTCACATGAACGTGCTGCTCGCCGAGGCCAGGGTTCCATACGACATCGTGCTCGAGATGGACGAGATCAATGATGACTTCGCCGACACCGATGTGGTGCTCGTCATCGGTGCGAATGACACGGTGAACCCGGCCGCCGCCGAGGACCCGGGCAGCCCGATCGCCGGTATGCCCGTGCTGCGCGTCTGGGAGGCCCGCAACGTGATCGTGTTCAAGCGGTCGATGGCGTCTGGTTACGCCGGTGTACAGAACCCGCTGTTCTTCCGCGAGAACAGCGCGATGCTGTTCGGTGACGCCAAGGCGTCGGTCTCGGAGATCGTCACCGCGCTGAACCTGGCGGAGCACAAGGCGGCCTGAAGTCCCGGCACGCGCCATACCGGCACGCTCAAGCTGATGTCTGCGCGAGCCGATACATTTCCATACGCAATCGAATCGCCGGCCGCTGCCGACAACGCGGCCGGAGCCCACCGATCCATCCGAAGGAGAAGCACCCATGTCAGTACTTGATCGCTCCGCGCTGGAGGACAGCAACCTCGCCGATCTGCACGCGATCGCCTCGGAGCTCTCAATTGACGGCTACCGCCGTCTGCGCAAGGACGACCTGATCGCCACGATCCTGGCGCACCAGGCCGGCGAGGAGCTGCCCGAGCCGGCGACTCCTGCGAAGCCAAGTCGTTCGCGGAGGGGGCGGACCAAGCAGGCCGATGAGGCCAGCGACGCAGCTGCGGCGGACACGTCTGCGGAGACCGCCGAGTCTGCGGAGACCGCCGAGTCCGCGGAGACCGCCGAGTCCGCGGAGACCGCCGAGTCCGCGGAGACAGCCGAGTCCGATGACGAGGAGGCCGCCGGCGCCGGATCCCGCCGCCGGCGCGGCCGTCGCGGTGGCCGCGGCCGTGGAGCCGCGGCCCGCGGCGCGGCCGACGCCGAGGAGGCGGAGGAGTCCGACGAGCCCGCCTCCGCCTCGGCAAAGGATGAGGGGCCGACGACGGTCGAGGGTGTCGTCGAGCTGCTCGCCAACGGCTCCGGCTTCGTGCGCATGACACCGCCGGAGCCCTCAGACGATGACGTCTACATCTCGGCGGCCCAGGTCAAGCGCTGCGAGCTCGTGAACGGTGACACGATCACCGGTCCGCGCCGCGCCCCGCACCGCTCGGAGCGCTTCGCGTCGCTGGTGCGGATTGACACCGTCAACGGCCGTCCCGCCGAGGAGCTCGCCGACCGCGGGCGCTTCGACGACCTCCCGTCGGAGTTCCCGCGGACGCGCTTCGAGCTCGGCTCTGACGACGCGACCCTCAAGGCGGTCGAGTTCCTGACTCCGTTCGGCCGTGGCTCGCGCGTGACGATCACGGGCGGCGCCTGGGCCGGAAAGTCCCACCTGCTGCGCGAACTGGCCACGGTGCTCGCCGCGCAGGAGGGTGTGAGCGTCTTCGTCGCGCTCGCAGGTGCCCGCCCCGAGGAGATCTCGGAGTGGGCGGACGCTCCTGTCAAGCCGGGTGCCGCGGTGAGCTTCGCCGCCTCCGCGGAGGCCCAGGACAACGCCGTCGACCTCGTTGTCGACCAGGCGCGCCGGCTTGCCGCCCGCGGCTCCGACGCGGTCGTCCTGATCGACACGCTTGACGGCCTGCACCCGCTCAGCGCCCGCCGGGTGCTGGCGTCGGCCCGCAACCTGAAGGACGGCGGCTCCCTGACGGTGATCGCGACCAGCTCGACCCCGCAAGGAGGCGAGACGACGGTGATCGCGCTCGACGCCGCGCTGGCCCTCAGCGGCCGCTACCCGGCCGTGGACCTGCTCGTCAGCGGCACGGTCCGTCCTGAGCTGCTCGTCGGCGCGGCGGGCGCCAAGGCGATCGCCAAGGAGCGCGTGAAGGCCTCGAAGTGAGGCTGCGGACGCGCTAATACGCGGTGCTCCGGGATCTGTGCCGCGGGACGGCCTTGTATTCCGGGGCCTGACCACGGTTCCAAAGGATCTCGTCGATCTGCGCCGCGGTGGGGTGGGCGGGCGCATCCCCGGCGGCCGCGCTGGCGCGGGCGGGGCCCGATCGCGCCGCGGCGACGATCAGCTCGACCGCGTGCACCGCGCACGCTCTGATCTCGACCTCCTCCGGGGATCCGTGCTCGATCAGGTCACCGCGCTCGATCCGTGCGACCAGATCCGGGTCGAACCAGAGGACGCCGTCGAGGCGAAGCACGTGCGGCACGAGGTTGTCGGCGAACATCGTCAGCCGTTCCAGATCGCCGAAGTCAGCCACGCCGTCCCGGTGCAGGTCCGCCGCAGCGATCTGCGCGCGCTTGAGGAACGGCACGCGCCGGCCATCGTAGACCGACACGTCGGCGAAGCAGCGCCACCCCGCCAGCGTCTCAACAAGCTGGATCGCTGATCCGCCGGCGCGGTCCACAACCGCGGCGAACGAGGCGCCGTACAGTCGCAGCACGTTCTCACCCAGGTCTCGCAACGACTCGACCATCAGCCCCACGAGCTCATGCTCTGGCTCCTGATCGATCCAGCCGGCCAACTGGGCACCATCCAGGCCCACGAGCTGCGCCGGCGTCCAGCGCCCCGCCTCTTCGAACCGCCGCCTGATCCCTGCCGCGATCGTCCGGTACCCGGTCGCCTCCGCCCGCTTGCGCAGCGTCGGGAACCAGCCGGATCCGAAGTTGATCGCATCGAGCGTCAGCCAGAACGCTGCCTCGGTCTCGCGGGAGGCGGGGCCGAGGGAGGGCGAGGAGGCTTCCCCCGCCGTTGAAGGAAGCCGATCGCCCTCCCTCAGCTCCGCCGCGTACCGAGCGATCTCCCCCTCGACCACGTGCACGTGCGTGGATCGCGCTGCGATCCAGGCGCACACCTCGCGCAGCGAGTCGGTAACGACCGTCGTGTCGGTGGTGACGACCATCGTGCCCGATACCGTAGGGATCAGAGCATGATCGAGGATGCGAAACAGGTCGGGGGCGGGGAGAGAGAACAGGTACAGGCGCTGCTGGACGGCCTGAACGACCCCCAGCGCGAGGCGGTCACCTACGGCGAGGGCCCGCTGCTGATCCTGGCCGGCGCCGGCTCCGGCAAGACGCGCGTACTGACCCACCGGATCGCCTACCTGGTCGCGACGGGCGGCGTCAAGGCGGGCGAGGTGCTGGCGATCACGTTCACCAACAAGGCGGCGACCGAGATGCGCGAGCGCGCCGAGCTGCTGGTCGGGCGGCGTGTGCGCGCGATGTGGGTGATGACCTTCCACTCGGCCTCTGCCCGGATGCTGCGTGCCCACGCCGACAAGCTCGGCTACACGCGCCAGTTCACGATCTACGACCAGGCCGATTCGCGACGTTTGATCAAGCGCTGCATGGAGGAGAACGGCGTCGACCCCAAGCGCTTCACGCCGGCGTCGATCCACAACCAGATCTCGGACGCGAAGAACAAGATGCGCGACGCCGAGGCCTACGCCCAGCTGGTCGGCTCATTCTTCGAGCGCACCGTCGCCGATGTCTATCTGAGCTACGAGCGCGAGCTGCACCGCATGAATGCGATGGACTTCGACGACCTGCTCGGCCGCGCGGTTAACGTGCTCGAGCTGTTCCCCGAGGTGCGCGAGACGTATCAGAACGCCTTCCGGGTGATCCTCGTCGACGAATACCAGGACACCAACCCCGTCCAGTACAGCTGGCTGCAGCTGCTGGCGGGCGAGCGCCGCAACCTCACGGTGGTCGGCGACCCGGATCAGTCGATCTACGGCTTTCGTGGGGCTGACATCACCAACATCCTGAGCTTCGAGGAGCAGTTCCCCGACGCGAAGGTCGTCAAGCTCGAGCAGAACTACCGCTCTACGCAAACGATCCTCGACGCCGCCAACGCGGTGATCACGAACAACCGAGGACGCAAGGAGAAGGAGCTCTGGACCGAGCTCGGGGAGGGCGACCCGATCCACGTCCGCGAGCTGGACGACGAACACGCCGAGGCGCGCTTCGTCACCGGGGAGATCGAGCGGCTCGTGGACGCGGGCGCGTCCCGCAGCGAGGTCGCCGTCTTCTACCGCACGAACGCACAGTCGCGGGTGCTCGAGGACGCACTGGTGCGCGCCGATGTCGGCTATCAGGTGATCGGCGGCACGCGCTTCTACGAACGCGCCGAGATCAAGGACGCGGTCGCGTATCTGACGGCGCTCGTCAACCCCCAGGACCAGGGCGCGTTCACCCGGATCGTGAACTCGCCGCGGCGGGGGATCGGCGCGACGTCGGTGGCGAAGGTGACGGGGTATGCGAACACGCTGGGCGCGTCTGTCTGGGAGGTTGCTGGTGAGCCGGCGGCGATCCCTGGGCTGGGGGCGGCCGCGATCAAGGCGATCGGCCGTTTCATGGACACGATGACGGCGCTGCGCGACCGCGCCGAGTCGGGGATCCCCGTCGCGCAGCTGTTGAGCGGCGTGCTCGAGCAGACCGGCTATCTGGAGGCGCTGCGCGCAGAGCGCACGATCGAGGCCCAGGGCCGGATCGAGAACCTCGACGAGCTCGTCAACGTGGCAACCGAGTACGACGAGTCGGAGGCGGAGCAGCATTCGCTGGACGACTTTCTGCAGCAGGTCTCGCTGGTCGCGGACGCGGACACCCGCAGCGACGATCAGGGGCTCGTGACGCTGATGACCCTGCACAACGCGAAGGGCCTCGAGTACCCGATCGTCTTCATGATCGGCCTCGAGGACGGGGTCTTCCCGCACTCCCGCGCGATAGAAGAGGGTGAGCTGGAGGAGGAGCGCCGCCTCTGCTACGTCGGCATCACCCGCGCCCAGCGCGACCTCTACCTCACCTTCGCGCGGCAGCGGACGGTGTTCGGCGCCCACGGGTACGCGATCCCGAGCCGCTTCCTGGCTGAGATCCCGGACGAGCTGACCGACCGCGAGCAGGCGCGGCCACGGGGTGTAGGCGGTTTCCGCGAGCGGCTGACGAGCTGGCCGTCATCGGGCTCGGCGCCGCCCGGCATGCCGAGCGGATCGGAGACGATCAGAATCGGTCGCGCGCGCCCGCAGGAGGACGTGCCCGCCTTCCGTCTCGGCGAGGAGGTCAGCGATGCGAAGTTCGGCGAGGGCACGGTGATCGGGGTCGAGGCAGGAGGGATCGTGGTGATCCGTTTCAGCCGCGACGGCTCGGAGCGCAAGCTGCTGAGCCAGTACGCGCACCTCACCAGGCGGTGATCGCGGCGAGGGAGGCGCGGACACGGGCGACCGGGTAGCGTGCGGGCGGTGAGTTTCAAAGCTGCGCGGCTGGGCACCGGCGACTGGCTGATCGGGACGGGCTCCGTCCTGCTGCTGGTCGTCCTGTTCGCGGTCCCGTGGTTTGAGTACAGGCCCCAGTACCGTACGTTCGCGGCGATGCTTGGCCAGAGCGTCAGCGCCAACGGCTGGCAGTCGTTCGAGGTCGTGGGGCCGCTCGCGCTGCTGGTGTGCGTGGCCGGGATCGCGATCTGCTGGCTCGGAGCGACCCGCCGCTCGCCGGCGCTGCCGGTGGTGATCACGACGCTGCTTATCCCGTTCTCGCTGGCCCTGGTCGTGGCTTTGGTCGTCAGGGTGCTGCTCGACCAGCCGAGCGTGCACCTCGTGCAGGCTCATGGCGCCAACGTGCTGGAGGCACGACCGGGGGCGTACGTCGGGCTGGCGCTGAGCATCGTGATCCTAGCCGGCAACCTCCTGGCGCTGCGCCGCGAGGGCGTCAGCCCCGAGGATTCGCCGGCCGTGATCGAGACGCTGCGCGTCGGCAGGCCGCGCCAGCCCGCCGCTCCTTAGAATCCGGCTCATGCTTGAACGCCAGCAGGTTGATCACGTCGCGCGCCTCGCGCGCCTGGAGCTGAGCGAGGCGGAGGCGGAGAAGATGGCCGTGGAGCTGTCGAAGGTGCTCGACCACATCGAGGCGATCCGGCAGCTCGACCTCGACGGTGTCGAGCCGACGTCGCATGTCGTCGACCTCGTGAACGCGCTGCGCGACGATGTGCCGGAGCCATCGCTGGACCGTGAGGTGGCGCTGGCCTCCGCGCCAGAGCCGACACCGGCCGGCTTCGGTGTTCCAAGCCCGGGTGCGTCGGCCGAATGAGCGCCGAGCTGCTGGACCTGAGCGCGGCCGAGGCCGTCGCCGCGATCCGCGCGGGCGAGGTCGACCCCAAGGAGCTCTTCGAGCTGTACCGGGCGCGAGCCGCTTCCGAGGAGCTGAACGCATTCACGTGGGTCGCCGAGGCGGACGCTTCTGCGGCCAGCGGCGCTGATGCGCACGCGCCGCTGGCCGGGCTTCCCCTGGCCGTCAAGGACCTGTTCTGCACCGAGGGTGTGCCGAGCCAGTCCGGCTCGAAGATCCTCGAGGGCTACCGCCCGCCCTACACCGCGACGGTCGTGCGCAAGCTGGCCGAGGCCGGCGCGGCGCTGCTCGGAAAGACCAATCAGGACGAGTTCGCGATGGGCTCCTCCAATGAGAACTCGGCGTTCGGCCCTGTGCTCAACCCGTGGGACCCCGGCCGCGTTCCCGGCGGCTCCTCGGGCGGCAGCGCCGCCGCTGTCGCCGCCGGTCTGGCGCCGTGGGCGCTCGGCACCGACACGGGCGGCTCGATCCGGCAGCCGGCGGCCTTCTCCGGAATCGTCGGGCTGAAGCCGACGTACGGGGCGTGCTCGCGGTTCGGGATGATCGCGTTCGCGTCGTCGCTGGACCAGGCCGGGCCGCTGACCCGCACGGTGACCGACAGCGCCCTGCTGCTGAGGCACATGGTCGGCCAGGACTCCTATGACTCGACCTCGCTGCAGTTCCCGGAGGAGATCGCGCTGCCCTCGCGCGAAGATCTGAACGGCGTCCGGCTGGGCGTGCCGGAGGAGCTGCTCGGCTCCGAGGGGGGGATTGAGCCGGGGGTGCGGGCGAGCTTCGACGCGGCTCTCGAACTGGCCGAAAAGCTCGGGGCGACGATCGAACCCTGCCGGCTTCCCACCGCCCCGCATGCGCTATCCGCGTACTACATCATCGCCCCGGCCGAGGCCTCGGCCAACCTGGCGCGGTTCGACGGTGTCCGCTACGGGCTGCGGCTCGCGGGGGACACGGACCTGACGACGATGTACAGCCGCACGCGCGGGCAGGGCTTCGG
>WQWK01000038.1 GCA_009785395.1 Conexibacteraceae bacterium | reverse complement strand
CCACCCAATCGAGCCGCTGGCGGACCGTGTCTGGGAGCTACGCCACCAGTTCACCAGCTACGACGCCTGTTATCTCGCGCTCGCCGAGGCAGTCGGCGCCCCGCTCTTCACCTGCGACGCCAAGCTCGTGGGCGACGGCCATGACGCCGAGGTCATGGTGTTCCCACGTACGCATGATGAATAGGGCATTGGCAGCGGCCCTCGATGCACTCGACGAGCTAACCCTGGCTCGGCACCCCGCCACGCCGATCAGATCGGGTACTCGCGCAACTCGTCCTGGACCGTGATCCAGCGCACCTCGGTGAACTCCTCAGCGGCCCACTCGCCGCCGAAGCGGCCCCAGCCGCTGTTCTTGACGCCACCGAACGGCACCTGCGGCTCGTCGTGGACGGTCGCGTCATTGATGTGGCAGATGCCGCTTTGGATACGGCCGGCCAGCTGCTCGGCACGCTCCACGTCGCGCGAGAAGATCGCGGACGCGAGACCGTAGTCGGTGTCGTTCGCGACGTCGATCGCCTCATCGGCGCCGTCGACCTCGATGATCGAGACCGAGGGGCCGAACGACTCCTCGCGGTAGATGCGCATCTCCGGCGTTACGCCGCGCAGCACCGTCGGACGGTAGACGAGGCCGTCAGCCTCGCCCCCAACAAGCACCTGCGCGCCCTTCTCGACGGCATCCTCGACGAGCTCGGAGACGCGGTCCAGCGCGGCGGCGTTGATCAACGGACCGATCTGGGTCGACGGGTCGCTCGGATCGCCGACACTCAATGAACCGGCCCGCGCGGCCAGCTTCGCCGCGAGCTCGTCGGCGACCCGGCGGTCGACGACGATGCGCTCGGTCGACATGCAGATCTGCCCCTGGTAGAAGAAGGCGCCGAAGTTCGCGGCCGCGGCCGCCGCGTCGAGGTCGGCGTCGTCGAGCACGACGAACGGCGCCTTGCCGCCGAGTTCCAGCAGCACGCGCTTGAGGTGACGGCCGGCCTTCTCGGCGATGATCGCGCCGACGTGGCTCGATCCGGTGAAGTTGATGCGCCGCACGTCCGGGTGGGCGATCAGCTCCTCGACGACCTCAGCCGCGTCGGCGGGATCGTTGGTGATCAGGTTCACGACGCCCGCCGGGATGTCCGCCTGCACGAGGCATTCGATGATCGCGCCGTGCACGCGGGGAGACAGCTCCGAGGCTTTCATCACGACCGTGTTGCCGTACGCGAGCGGAGCGGCAATCGCGCGCGTGCCGAGGATCACCGGAGCGTTCCAGGGGGCGATGCCGACGTTCACGCCGGCCGGCTGGCGCACGCCGCGCATGCGCTTGCCTGAAATGTGCGACACGATCTCCTGGTCGTGGACGGCGGCCGCGTGCACGCCGGCCTCGCGCAGCATCCCGGTCGCCAGCCCGACGTTGAACATGCCCCAGCCGAAGGTCCCGCCGGTCTCCTCGGCGACGATCGCCGCGAACTCGGGCCCGCGCTCCTGCATCAGGTCCGCGGCGCGCTCGAGGATCACTCGGCGCTCAGACAACGGCGTCGCAGACCACTCGTCGAATGCACCTGCCGCAGCCTCCACAGCCCGGCGCGCATCCGCAACAGAGGCGGAGGCGCCGAGCGACGCGAGCTCAGCGGTGTAGGGACTGCGCACCTCGAACGTCCTGCCATCGGAGGAGTCAACCCACTCGCCGCCGATCAGCAACCGCTGCTGTTTGACCCCGGAAACGCTCATGTGGTCTCGACGCTGATCAGGCTACTCCCCGGCAGCTTCTCGAGGCTCCCGGTCTTCAGCGCGTCCTCCATGTTCACCACGGCCAGGTGCGCGTGCTCGCGCGCCAGCCGCTCGGCCTCCTCACCGTTACCAGCCTCGATCGCGGCGAGGATCTCGTGGTGCTGCGCATTGCCGGTCATGAGCGTCGGCTCGAAGGCGTCGCGATCGGCCTGGACCAACAGGAAGGCGCTCGGCTGCGCGAACGGCAGCGCCAGCACGCGCTCGAAGGCGTCGTGCAGCACATCGCTGCCGGCGAGCACGAACAGCTCGTTGTGGAAGGCGTCGTTGAGCTCGACGTAGAGCTCGAAGTCGTCACCGTGCGGCTGGTCGGGGCCGCCGACGACGCGGTCGAGCTTGGCCACGCACGCGATCAGCTCCCCCAGTGCTCTGGGGCCGCTGTTGCGCTCGGCGGCCAGGCGGGCCGCCGAGCCCTCGAGCACGCCGCGCAGGTTGATCGCGTCCACCACCTGGCGGCCGCTGAACGAGCGCACCACGAAGCCGCCCCCGGCGACCGGCTCGAGCAGACCCTCGTGCTCGAGCTGCGCGAGCGCGAGCCGCAGCGGCGTGCGCGAGACGTCGAGCCGCGCCGCCAGCCGCACCTCGGACAGGCGATCGCCCGCACGCAGCTCGCCGTCCAGAATCAGCTGCCGCAATCCGAGGATTGCGGCCAGCCCCTGTGACACCGCCGCTCTGCTCATCTCAGGCCCATCTCAGGTCGTTGCCTGGGCGGCCGCGGCGGCGCGGCGGCGGTTGATGATGCGCGACAGGACGACGGCCAGCACGAGGAACACTCCGTAGAACAGCTGCTGCACGTAGGTCTGCGCTCCGATCAGGTTCATGCCGTTGACGGCGACCGCCAGGAAGAACACGGAGAGCCCGGCGCCGATCGCGTTGAAGCGGCCCGGCTGGATCGTCGTGAAGCCGAGGAAGGCGGCGGCATAGACCGACAGCAGCAGCGTCCCCTGGTTGCCGGGCGTGGCCGAGCCGAGCACGCCGGCATTGATCACGCCTGAGATCGCCGCGATGAAGCCCGCGAGCACGAACGCCCAGAAGCGCGTGGAGCTCACCTTGAACCCGCTGAGCCGCGCCACCTCGCGCGACTGGCCCACGAACAGCGCGCGTTGCCCGAACGGCGTGAACGTCAGCACGTAGAACATGATCAGCATCAGCACTATCCCGTACCAGAAGTCCAGCGGGATGCCCAGGATGTGACGGAGCAGGACCCAGCTCGTGAGGTTCGGGGAGATCCCGGCGATCGTCAGCTGGTTGGGTAACCACAGGGCGATGCCGTCGAACACGCTGCCCGTCGCCAATGTGACGATGAACGGGTTCACATCGAACTTGACGATGATGAACCCGTTGATCGCGCCGCACAGCACGCCGACCGCGAGCGCCACGAGGATCGCGGGGACGATCGCCCAGCCATGGTTGACGTTCAGCCAGCCGACGAGGACCGCCGTCATCCCTGACAGCTCCGCCACCGACAGGTCCAGGTCGCCGTTGGTGAGCGGGATCAGCAGCGCCATCACGAGCACGAGCTCCACCGCGTTGAGGCCGAAGATGCTCGTGAAGTTCGACCACTGGAAGAACGTGTCAGGGCGCGCGATCCCGAACCCCGCGATCACCAGCACGAAGGCGAACGGCAGCAGCGATGCCTCGGCCACGCGGGCGTTGAAGATCCGGGACAGCCCGGAGCGCCCGCCGGCTGGCCCCGCTGGGCCTGCCGGCGGCTGGGGGCCTCCCGGCGACGCTTGCCCGGCCGGTTCGTCGACGTCGGTCGTCATGACGCGGTTGTCACCTCTCTGACAGCGCCACGCGCGGTGGCGGAATAGACCTCACTTGTAATTCTGTCGCGGCTGTACGGAGGCGCGATTGTGCCTGCGATCTGGCCGTGCGCACACAGCAGGATCCGGTGTGACACCGTGGCGAGCTCGTCAAAGTCGGTCGAGACCCAGAGGATCGCCGCGCCGTGCGCGGCACGCGCGCGCATCAGCTCGTAGATCTGGTGGCGGGTGGCGACGTCTACCCCCTGCGTCGGCTCGTGCAGCAACAGCACGCGCGGGCCCTCCTCCAGCCAGCGCGCGAGCACGACCTTCTGCTGGTTGCCGCCGGACAGCGCGGCCATGTTCAGCGAGGCGTCGCGTGGCCGCACGTCATAGGTCTCGGTGCGCTCGTTGGCCACCCCCAGGAGCTTGTCGAGCCGCAGCACCCCGCCCTGCATGAAGTTCTTGAGGCTGAGCGACAGCATGTTCAGCGAGACCGGCAGGTCCGCGACCGCGCCCTGCTGCTTGCGGTCCGCCGGCACGAGCGCCACCCGGCGCCTGATCGACCTGCTGGGAGCGAGCTCCGAGATGTCGCCGCCCCAGTCACCGATCGTGATCTCACCGTGCGCGCCGGCGACATCGCCGAACAGCACATACGGCAGGTCCTCGCTGCCGGCGCCGAGCAGGCCGGCCACGCCGAGGATCTCGCCGGCGTGCAGGTCGAAGCTCACCCCGTGGATGCGGCCGCCGCGCGCGTCCTTGACGGACAGCGCCACCTCACCCGAGGTCTCGACGGCGGCGGCTGAGCCGTGTGTCGTTGCCCGCTCGATCGTCGCGCGGTCCAGGCGGTGGCCGGAGACCAGCTCGATCAGATCCGCGTCGCTGGTGGTGGCGACAGGCACGTCGCCCACCCTTGCGCCGTCCCGGAGGACCACCGCGCGGTTGGCGATCTCGCGCACGGCCGTCATGTCGTGGGAGACGAACAGCACACCGAATCCGTCGGCGACGACGCGGCGGACGAGGTCGAACAGGAACACCTTCTCGTGCTCGGGCAGGAACACCGTCGGCTCGTCGAGCACGAGCACGCCCCCGGCCCCTGCGTGCTGTTCGCGGTACTGGCGCAGCTCGTGGGCCGCCCGCACGATCGCCAGCAACGCCTGTGCCGTGGGCCGCAGGCGGCCGACCTGCGCGCTCGGGTCGAGCGCCACGCCGTAGCGCTCGAAGATCTCTCTCGCGTGGGCACGCTCCGCACGCCAGTTGATGCGCGCCGCCGAATGCAGGCCCGAGGTGACACGGCTGCCGACGAACAGGTTCTCGACCACCAGCAGATCGGGCGCGAGACCCAGATCCTGGTAGACGAAGCTCAGGCCCACGTGCCGCGCCGCGCCGAGCGGCACCGGCAGCGGCACCTCGACCCCGTTCATGCGCAGCTCCCCGCCCGGTTCCGGCTCGTGGTAGCCGGACAGGATCTTCACGAGCGTCGACTTGCCAGAGCCGTTCTCACCCAGCAGGGCGACCACCTCGCCGACGTTGATCGTCAGATCAACGCCTTGGAGGGCACGGAAGGCCCCGAAGCTCTTGGCGAGATTCCTCGCCTCGAGCGCCGGGACCTGCATGCTCACACCGCCTGCGGGCGCCGCCGAATCAGTGCCGCTGCTCATCAGAGCTTTAGTTGTACCGATTGCGACGAGCGCCCGGCGTGCTGCATCGCCTACTTCTTGACGCCCCAGAGCTTCAGGAAGTCCTTGATGAAGGCTCCGTTGCCGAAGGGCGTGTCGTCGTAATGCGTACCCTGGCCGCCAACAGAGAAGGTCTTCGCGTTGCTCTTGGTCATGAAGAGGTTCGGCGCGATCTCCTTGTTGACCGGCGCGGCCGGCTTGCCCGACAGCAGGCGGATCGTCTGATCCAGCTGGTCATATGCGTCCCACTTCTGCGAGAGCGAGGAGTCGCCGGCGAAATTGCCGCCGGTGCCGACGTCCTTGACCTCGGCCAGGCCGCCGCCCCACGAGTACATCTTCAGGCCGGGGTGGGTCGAGGCGTCCTGCGCAACCGTGCTCTCGATGCCGTCGGTCATCCCGTCGAACGTCACGATCACGGTGTTGATGCTCGGGTTGCCCTGGAGATCGCTGGCGATCGCGGAGGTCTCGGTCGGGCCGCTCCACTCGGCGGTGCCGAAGTCCTCGCTCTTCACGATCGAGCACGAGGACGGGCACCAGCTCTTGATGGCTGCCTGCAGGCCGCCTGCCGCGCCCGAGTCCTGCGCGACCTGGCTGCTGTCCAGGAACAGGATCTTGGCGGGCTTGCCGTTCAGGTTCACGAGCGCGTCGGCCAGATCGGTCTGGACGCCCTGGATCGTGTTGACGCCGCTCTCGGCGTCAAGGCCGGTGAGCGGGAACCCCGGGTTGCCTGCGGTCTCGTTGTAGTTGCCGTCGATCACGGCGACGTGATGGGCCTTGAGCGTCGCCAGCTGCGGCGCGACCGCGGAAGCCGGGACTCCGCAGAGCATCAGCACGGCGTTGGCCTTGTCCGTGACTGCCTGCGTCAGGTTGGCCTGCCAGCCCGTCGGGCCGGTGGTGGACTGCAGCGGGATCACCTTGGCGCCGAGCGCCTTGGCCTCGGCGTCGTAGTAACCCTGCTGACCGACGGTGTTGCACGCGTCGATCTCGGAGCTGACCGGGAAGGTCACGATCGTCTTGCCCTTCAGCGCCTTCCTGCCGTTGACGGCAGGGCCCGGAGCGAACCACCTCGGCGCCTGCTCCGCCTTCGCGACGTCCGCCTTCACCATCGTCAGCGTCTTCTTGCTGATCGTCGCTGCAGCGTGACCGGTCTGGTGCGCAGAAGCGCCCGAGACACCGATCACACCCGCGGCAACAGCTGCCGCCGCGACGACCGGAAATGCGGCAAGGCGCGCCTTCGCGCCGAGCCGGCGATCCATGGAACTCATACAGGTACCCCTCCTCTTTGGATACACACCTTCCACAACGGCAGACCCTCTATGCGGTTAAAGCCGCACGGGCGCCGCCGGACCAGTATCGCCGCTCAATCGAGCTTTGGCCAACCGGTCACAACGGCGCCCGCGCGCTGCACTGCTTACTTCTGCTTACTTCTTGACGTCCCAGAGCTTCAGGAAGTCCGTGACGAACGCCCCGTTGCTGAATGCCTGGTCGCTGTACTGCGTGCCCTGCCCGCCGACCGAGAAGATCTTCGCGTTGCTCTTCGTGAAGAAGATGTTCGGCGCGATCTCCTTGGCGACCGGCGCGGCCGGCTTGCCCGCCAGCAGACGGATCGTCTCGTCCAGCTGGTTGTAGGCGTCCCACTTCTCATCGGGACCGGAGTCGCCGACGTAGGTGCCGCCGGTGCCGACGGCCTTGATCTCAGCCAGACCGCCGCCCCAGGCGTACATCTTCAGGCCGGGGTGGGTCGAGGCGTCCTGCGCGACCGTGCTCTCGATGCCGTCGGCCATGCCGTCGAACGTCACGATCACGGTGTTGATGCTCGGGTTGGCCTGGAGGTCGCTCGTGATCGTCGAGGTCTCGGTCGGGCCACTCCAATCCTGCGTGCCGAAGTACTCGGTCTTCACGATCGAGCAGCTGCTCGCGCAGGTGCTCTTGATCGCAGACTGCAGGCCGCCAAGCGCGCCCGAGTCCTGCGCGACCTGGGTGCTGTCCAGGAACAGGATCTTGGCGGGCTTGCCGTTCAGGTTCACGAGCGCGTCCTGGAGGTCCGTCTGGACGCCCTGGATCGTGTTGACGCCACTCTCGGCATTGAGGCCCGTGGTCGGGAACGCCTTGTTGCCGCCGGTCTGGTTGTAGTTACCGTCGACGACCTGGATGTGATGGGCCTTGAGCGTCGCCAGCTGCGGCGCGACCGCGGAAGCCGGGACGCCGCAGAGCATCACGACCGCGTTGGCCTTGTCGGTGACCGCCTGCGACAGGTTGGCCTGCCAGCCGGTCGGGCCGGTGGTGGACTGCAGCGGGATCACCTTCGCACCGAGGGCGCTGGCCTCGGCGTCGAGGTAGCCCTGCTGGCCCTTCGTGTTGCAGGCGTCGATCTCGGAGCTGATCGGGAAGGTCACGATCGTCTTGCCCTTGAGCGCCTTCTTGGCGTTGACGGCGGGGCCGGGCGCGAACCACTTCGGCGCCTGCTCCGCCTTGGTGACGTCCGCCTTCAGCGTGGCGAGCGTCTTCTTGCTGATCGCCGAGGCGGCGTGACCGGTCTGGTGCGCGGAAGCGCCCGAGACACCGATCACACCGGCGGCAACAGCCGCCGCCGCGACGACCGGAAAGGCGGCAAGGCGCGCTCGAGCGCCCAGTCGCTGGTCCATCAAACTCATAGAGGTACCTCTCCTCTTTGTATACACACACGTTCAATGCAGCTGAGTCCGCACGCGACGTACGGTCCCCCGCCCCATTGAAGCCGACACGGATTGGCCATCCGTTAAGCCCAGCCCGTCGGTTGCATGCAGAGACTATCCGATGGATGCAGCCTCGGCAAGCACCTCAGAGCCCGAGCGAGCGCCCCACGATCTCCTTCATGATCTCGTTGGTGCCGGCGTAGATCCTGGAGATGCGCGAATCGATGAAGGCGCGGGCCACCGGGTACTCGAGCATGTAGCCATACCCGCCGTGCAGCTGCAGGCAGCGATCGACAACGCGGCCCTGGAGCTCGGTCGTCCACCACTTCGCCATCGCCGCGTCGACCGCGGTGAGCTGACGCTCGTTGTGGGCGACGATGCAGCAGTCCACGTAGGCGGTCGCGATCTCGACCTCGGTTGCCATCTCCGCGAGCACGAACCTCGAGTGCTGGAAGCTGCCGATCGGCTTGCCGAAGGCGTTGCGGGTCTTGACGTATTCGAGCGTGTGCGCCAGCGCCGTGCGGGCCATGACGACGGCGGTGATCGCGACCGACAGGCGCTCCTGCGGCAGATTCGACGTCAGGTAGCGGAAGCCCATCCCCTCCTCGCCGAGCAGGTTGCTCTCGGGGACGAACACGTCCTCGAAGAACATCTCGGCGGTGTCGGCGCTGTGCAGACCCACCTTCTCGAGGTTGCGGCCGCGCTCGAAGCCCTCCATCCCGCGCTCGACGATCAGCAGGCTGAGGCCGCCGTGGCGGTCGTCGGGGTTGGTGCGGACCACCGTGATCACGAGATCCGAGTTGATGCCATTGGTGATGAACGTCTTCGCGCCGTTGACGACGTACCCGCCGTCGACCCGGACGGCACGGGTTGAGATCCCTGCCAGGTCCGAGCCCGCACCCGGCTCCGTCATCGCGACCGCGGTCAGATAGTCGCCATTCGTAACTCCGGGCAGCCAGCGCTCGCTCTGCTCCTCGTTGCAGTAGCTGACGAAGTAAGGCAGACAGATGTCGTTGTGCAGCGTGATCCCGCCGACCGCGCCGGTCAGGTCCATCCCGAAGCCGACCTCGTGCAGCATGGCGTTGAAGCGAAAGTCGCGCACTCCCGCGCCGCCGTAGCGCTCATCGACCTCCAGCGCCAGAAACCCCTGGCGCCCAGCCTCGGTGAAGAACTCGCGCGGGACGATCCCGTCCCGCTCCCACTGCTCGTAGCTGTCGGCGGCGTTCCTGGTCAGGAACGCCTGAAACGACTCGCCAAAATCCTTGTGCTCCGCCTCGTACAGCGTTCGCTCCACGCTCTCGCCTTTCCTCTCAATCGGACGCGGCGGAGTATGCCGCGCTCCAGCCGCTGAAGCGCTGAACCTCGATCACGATGAACGGCCCGCCCGGAGGCCGCACACGGTACTGCGCGTAGCGGGCGCAGAGAGCTTCTACCAGGGCGGCCGACTTGCTTGTTCGGCCGCCCTGCACCCGCGCGAGCCCATCCGCCCGCGCCCACCAGAGCTTCTCCCAGTCATCCTCGTAGTGATCGACGAGCACGCTCACCCGCGGCTCCGCGGCGATGTTCGCGAGCCGCTGAAGCGCCGTGGTGCGCTTGGGCTTGTGGTCGACCGCGGTCACGAGCGTCACGTCATCCAGCAGCGCGAACGTGACCGGGACCAGATGGGGCCGGCCTGTGGACCCGACGGTCGCCAAGCGGGCGACCGTCGCGGTGACAAATCGTGCGCGCGCCTGTGCTGCGTCCACGCTCACAAACTAGTGACTCGGGCCAGGGTGCCGGGGCGGTAGCGTGCTCGGTATGCGCGTTCCAATCACACTTGATCTCCACATCCCGAACTTCAACTATCCCGGTGTCGGGCCCGACGCGGTCTTCGAGCGGATCGTTGACATCGCCACCACCGGGGAGGCGTCGGGGCTCAGCTCCGTGTCGGTGATGGACCACCTGCATCAGATCGGGCCGGTGGGCCCGCCCGAGAACTGGATGTTCGAGGGCTCGACGATGCTCGCCGGGATCGCCGCCCGCACCAGCAGGCTGACGCTCGGCCTGCTCGTCGGCAGCGTCACCTATCGCAACCCGGCGCTCGCCGCCAAGACCACGACGACGCTCGACATCATCTCCGGCGGTCGCGCCTGGCACGGGATCGGCGCCGGCTGGTTCGAGGCCGAGCACGTCGCCTACGGCTACGACTTCCCAGCGTTGAAGGTCCGCTTCGAGATGCTCGAGGAGGAGCTCCAGATCGTGCGCGCGATGTTCACTCAAGGATCGGCCCACTTCGAGGGCGCGCACTTCCGCGTGGACGGCGCATTCAACAACCCCAAGCCGATCCGCGGTGACATCCCGATCCTGATCGGCGGCAGCGGCGAGCGCAAGACGCTGCGGCTCGTGGCCAAGTACGGCGACGGCTGCAACCTGTTCGGCGACGCCGAGCGCTTCCAGCACCTGCTCGGCGTCCTGCGGGCCCACTGCGATGACGTCGGCCGTGACTATTCCGAGATCACCAAGACGGCGATGAACGGGATCCTGATCGCGCCGACGCATGAGGCGGCTGTGGCCACAAAGCAGGCTCTCATCGAGGCCGGCACCCCTCCGGAGATCGCCGGCTCGTGGGTCGTCGGCGACCCCGACGCGATCGGCGAGCACGCGCAGAAGCTCAGGGACGTGGGGATCGAGGGCTTCACGTTCTCGATGCCGAACAGCTACGACCTCGAGGCGGTCGCGCTCGCGGCCCAGACCCTGTCGAAGGTGTTCCCGCCGGCCCCGGCCACCGCGGTCTCCGCGTGAGCTCCGCTGACCCCACGACCCCCGCCTCCGCGTGAAACCGCCCGCGGACCTGGTGGCGGCGATCGCCGAGCCCACCGTCGGCATCGGCGCGAACATCCAGCCCGACCAGGTCGTCGGGATTACCGTCGAGCCGGGCCAGGAGCCGATCAGCCGCGCCGTCGCCGAGGCGGCGTACGCGCGCGGCGCCCGCTACGTCGACGCCTGGTACTTCGACCCGCACATCAAGCGCTCGCGGCTGAAGCACGCGCCGCGGGAAACGCTCGGCTACGTGCCGGAGTGGATTGGTGGGCGGACGCTCGCCCTCGGCGAGATCGGGGCGGCGCGGATCTCGTTCCAGAGCGTGATCGAGCCGCAGTTGATGGACGACATCGATCAGGAGCTGCTCGGCCTCGACCTGATGCCACGGCTCAAGGAGTCGATGATCGTCACCGGCAAGCAACAGTGCAACTGGACGATCGTGCCGTTCCCGACGCCCGACTGGGCGTCGCTGGTGCACCCCGAGCTCGAGCCTGCCGCCGCCTACGAGCGGCTGTGGGAGCAGATCGTGCGGATCATGCGGCTCGACGAGCCCGATCCGGTCGCCGCCTGGGAGGCGCGGCTGGGGCAACTCGAGGCGATCGCAGAGCGTTTGAATGCACTCCGGCTCGACCATCTCCGGTACGTGGGGCCCGACACCGACCTGACCGTCGGCCTGCTGCCGTCCTCACGCTGGATCAGCGGCCGGATGACCACGATCCACGGGATCACGCACACCGCAAACATCCCGACCGAGGAGGCCTTCACGGCGCCCGACCCGCTGCGGGTGGACGGTGTGGTGAGCGCGACCAAGCCGCTGCTCGTCCCGGGCGCGGCGCCGATCGAGGGCCTGCGCGTCCGCTTCGAGGGCGGCCGCGCCGTCCAGATCGACGCCGATCGCGGCGCCGAGATCCTGCGCGCGATGACCGCTCGCGACGAGGGCGCCGCCCGCATCGGCGAGGTCGCGCTGGTCGACCGCGAGAGCCGCATCGGCCAGAGCGGCTCGGTCTTCTACTCGATCCTGCTGGACGAGAACGCCGCTTCGCACCTGGCGCTCGGGGCCGCCTATCCGTTTTCTGTGGACGAGGGACCCGACCGTTCGAGGGCGAATCAGAGCGTGATCCACGTCGACTTCATGGTCGGCTCCGATGCGGTCGAGGTGACGGGCGTGCGGCTTGACGGCGGCGAGGTGCCGCTCCTGCGTGGCGGGGCCTGGGTGATCTGACGTATTGCCACCCGGGGTGGTCCCGCTGCACCACCCCGGACCTGAGCCGCCCGGCCGGCCCGGCACCTCATGGCAATTCAGTATCCGTTCTGCGTACCGCATTGCCATCAGGGCTTGCACCGAGGCTCGGCGGGGCGGGGCGGTCGCCGCCCGTCCCCGCTACGCTTGCCCAGATTCCCGGAGAGGTGCCGGAGTGGTTGAACGGGCACGACTGGAAATCGTGTAACGGGGAAACTCGTTCGGGGGTTCGAATCCCCCTCTCTCCGCTCTGTGATGTCTCGGGACATATGTCTCACATGTCTCGGGACATTGGTCTCATTTTGTGGAGCTCGGCCAGCGCCCGGGCTCTCGTTGTTGGTTGCGCCAGTAGCT
>WQWK01000037.1 GCA_009785395.1 Conexibacteraceae bacterium | reverse complement strand
TGCTGAGTCTGCTGGAAGTTGCCGGTGGTAACGTCTTCCTGCCACTGGGTCTGGCCCTGACCGCCGCAGGTCGCGTCGATGCCGGCCTTCTGCAGCTCGCTGGCGGCCAGGATGTCGTCCGCCTTGTAGTCGCTGTAGCTGCTCGGGTCGGTGATCGACAGCTTCACGATCTTGCCCTTGAGCGCCCAGTACTTGCCGGACTTCGTGAAGCCGGCAGCCTTCAGCACCTTGCCCGCGGCCTTCGCGTTGGCGTGCGTGTCGAGCTTCGCGACGCCAGACGCCAGGAAGGGCTGGAAGGTCGGCAGCGTCAGGCCGCCGGCACTCGTCGCCGGAGCCTCGAGGCCCGCCTCGCCCTGCGTGCCGATCGTCGTGCGATCGATCGCGTCGCTGATCGCCTGACGGACAGCCAGGTTGTTGGTCGGCCACTGGCCGAGGTTCGGCCAGAAGGCGTTGGTGTTTCCGGGGGGCGAGTAGTTGACGACGCCCTTGCCCTTGGTCGCCTGCGCGAAGCCCGGCAGGAAGTTGCCGGACCACTGGACCGAACCGGTGATCAGGTTGGTCAGAGCGTTGGTGTTGCTGGGCAGAGCCGGGAACTCGACCGTCTGGACAGCCGGGCCCTTACCGCCGAACGGGCCGCCCCAGTAATTGGGGTTCTTCGTCATGACGATGCCGGAGGTGTCGAAGCTCTTGACCACGTAGGGGCCTGTGCCAACCGGGCTCGAGTCGAGGTACGTCGCCGGGTTGCCGGCCGAGCTCCAGATGTGCTGCGGCACGATGAAGACCGCCGTCGCGATCGCCTGGAAGTTCGCGTACTGAGCCGTCGGGAACGTCAGCGTGACCTTGTCACCGCTCTGAGTGACGCTCTTGATCGGCGAGCCGATACCGCTGATGCTCGGGTTGGCCTTGAGCAGGTTGTAGGTGAACGCCACGTCAGCGGCGCTGAACGCGGTGCCGTCCGACCACTTCACGCCCTGACGGATCGTGAACGTGATCGACTTGCCCTTGTCGCCCCACGCGTAGTGGGTCGCCAGGAACGGGTACGGCGCGTTGGCCGGGTGCGCCAGGTTCTCCTGGAACAGCGGCTCGTAGATCAGCGACACCGAGCCGACGGTGTACGCGTTCGAGTGCGGCTGGAACGGATTGAAACCAGTCGACGCGCCGACCGGGCTGGACTCCATCACGAGCGTGCCGGCAGCGGCCGCTTGCGCGTGCTGCCTGGCCAGCGCCGGGCCCGCGCTGAGCGCGGCGACGGCGACCGACGCGCCGAGGACGAGTGTGCCCGCGACGGCCTGGACCTTAGTACTGATGAGCATTCGCTTCATTAGAGCGAACCCCCTCCTTTAGATACGAGTGATACTGCTGGTTGTGTGGATATCCGCGCCGGAGTTGCAGGCGGCGCGGCTACTGCTGTACCGGGGCCCGGCGCCTCTGGCTGGTACCCAGGGGCGTCGGCTCCGAGATCTCCTCGGCCTACTCCGTGGCGACCTCCTTTTTCAACTCCTCCTCTCCCGCGAGCGCCCCGTTCTGCTCCGGCGCGCCGGACGCAAACGTGTCCGGGTCTGGGGAGGAGGCGATCAGCAGCTGGGTGTACGGGTGCGCCGGGTTCTGGACGAGCTCTTCAGCCGGTCCGCGCTCGACGATCTCCCCGTGGTGCATCACCATGATCTCGTCGGCGAAATAACGCGCCGACGCGATGTCATGCGTGATGTACAGGATCGCAAGCTGGAATTTGCTGCGCAGCTCACCGATCAGGTCAAGGATCTCCAGCCGAATCGACACGTCGAGCATCGAGACCGGCTCGTCCGCGAGCAGCACGCGCGGCTCCGCCGCCAGCGCCCGCGCGATCGAGACCCGCTGGCGCTGGCCACCCGACAGCTCGTGCGGGTAGGCGTCACGGAACTTCTCGACGGGGTTGAGCTTCACCTGGTCGAGCAGGCGATCGATCTCGGCGACTGACGACGGGCGCCCGGTGCGCGGCGAGTGCACCGCCAGCGCCCGTTGCAGGTGGTAGCGCACGGTGTGCAGCGGGTTCAGCGACGCGAACGGATCCTGGAAGACCATCTGGACCTCGCTCTTGTACTCGCGGAACTTCGAGCGCGCGTGCGGGTCGAGCGCCTTGGCATCGAGCTCGATGCTGCCGGAGGTGAGCTTCTCCTGGCCGCTCAGCAGCTTCGCGATCGTGCTCTTACCGGAGCCGCTCTCACCGACGAGCGCCACGACCCGGCCGCGGCGCAACTCGAGCGACACGCCCTTGACCGCGGAGACGACCTCGGCGCGGCGCCCGCCGCGGTAGTCCTTGCGCATGTCGACGCCGGCCAACACCAGCTCGCCGCCCGCGGTGCCCTGGTCCTCGATCCCGGTGGCCCGGCCGATCGTCCTCGCAGCCTCCGGCAGCGGCTGGCCGGGCGCCACGAACGGGCAGGCCGTCACATGGCCGTCGGCGGCGCCGATCACAGGCGCCAGGCGCATATCGATCTCCAGGCAGGCATCCTGGGCGAACGCGCAACGCGGGTGGAACGGGCAGCCCTTCAGCGCGGCGCGCAGGTCGGGCGGGCTGCCCGGGATTCCGGTCAGGTGCACGCGCGGGCCGTGCAGGCTCGGGAACGAGCCGAGCAGGCCGCGCGTGTAAGGGTGCGTGCCACCGTCGCGGACGTCGGCGGTCGGCGCGGACTCGACCACCTGGCCGGCGTACATGACCACGACCTGGTCGGCGACCTCCAGCAGCAGCGACAGGTCGTGGGTGATGAACAGCACCGCGAACCCGAGCCGCTCCTTGAGCTCCAGCACCTCGGCGAGGATCTGCTTCTGGACGACCACGTCGAGCCCGGTGGTGGGCTCGTCCATGATCACGACCTCGGGCTCGACCGCGAGCGCCATCGCGATCATCACGCGCTGGCGCATGCCGCCGGACAGCTCGTGCGGGTAGGCGCGCAGCCGCTCGGGCTTGATCCCGACCATCTCGATCAGCTCTCGCGCACGGTCGTGAGCCTGCTCGTCGGACATCGGCATGTGTGCCTGGATGCCGTCGATGATCTGGTCCTGAACCCGCAGGACGGGGTTCAGCGCGTTCATCGCACTCTGGAACACGATCGAGATCTCACGCCAGCGCAGCTGCTTGAGGGCCTCGCTGTCGGCGCCCAGCACGTCGAAGCCGCCGGGCCTGTCGGAGCCGAGCCGGCGGCCGTGGTAGGTGACGCTGCCCGCCGTGATGATCGCGGGCGGGCGCAGCAGTCTCACGGCGCCGTATGCGAGCGTCGACTTGCCGCAGCCGCTCTCACCCGCGAGGCCTACGATCTTGCCCGGGTGCAGCGCCAGGTCGACATTACGGACCGCCCGCACGTCACCGCTGTCGGTGCGGTAGGCGATGTTCAGGCCGCGGATGTCCAGCACCGGTCCCGCTGGACCGGTGCTGACCGGGACGCCCTGACCCAGAGGCTCGCTGGCGGCGCTCACGAGGAGGTCTCCGCGGACTCACGCAGGACGGGGGTCGGGTCGGCGGGGCGCCAGGGCCGGCGGCCGATGCGGCGCAGGCGGCGCGAGGTGCGCAGGCGCGGGTTGGACATCTCGTCCAGGCCGAAGTTGATCAGCACCAGGCTCATGCCCAGCAGCGCCACGAGCACTCCGGGGATGGCGAACCACCACCAGTCGCCGAGCTGGACCGCGTTGTTGGTGGACGCGTTGTTGAGGATCGTGCCGTATGTCCAGGCGGTCGGGTTGCTGAGGCCGATGAAGGCCAGCGCGACCTGCGTGAGGATCGCGTACAGGACCGTGCCGACGAAGCTTGCCGAGATCAGCCCGGCCTCGTTGGGGAGCAGCTCGAAGAGGATGATCCGCCAGGGCCGCTCACCGACCTCGCGGGCGGCGAGCACGAAGTCCCGGTTGCTCAGAGCGAGCGTCTGCGCGCGGATCACGCGCGCGCCCCAGGGCCAGCCGAGCAGGGCCAGCACCAGTCCGATCAGGTAGTTGCTGGGCGACGGGAAGAAGGCGATGATCACGATCAGGAGCGGCAGCGCCGGCAGCACCAGGAAGACGTTCGAGACCAGTGAGAGCAGCTCGTCCGGCCAGCCGCGCAGGTAGCCGGCGGCGGTGCCTACGATCACCGAAAGCGCTGTGGCAATCGCGCCCGCCAGCAGGCCGATGACCACCGTGGAGCGTGTGCCGACGAGCAGCTGGGAGAGGATGTCCGAGCCCTGGTAGTCGGTCCCGAGCCAGTGCTTCGCACTCGGCCCCGTCGCGATGATCTGGTTGGCGATGATGGTGTTCGGGTCATACGGCGCCACGTACGGCCCGATGATCGCGACGATGATGAAACAGCCGAGGAGCACGACGCCGACCTTGGCCTTCAGCGGCAGGCGGGCAAATCCCAGCCCGATCGCGCGGACGATCGCGAGCGGTCCCCGGCCCTTGTGGACCGGACGCGGAGTGACGAGCGGCTGCTCGGCGACCGTGGCCATCGCTACGCGCCCCTGGTCCGGGCCCGGGGGTCGGCGATGACGTAGGCGATGTCGGCCAGCAGGCACGCCGTGAGCACGGTCAGCGAGATGACCAGGAACAGTCCCTGCATCAGCGGCACGTCATGCTGCTGGACCGCCTGGAATAGCGTGAAGCCGACACCCGGGTAGCTGAAGACGATCTCCATCACGATCGCGCCCGCCACCACGAAGCCGAGCGCCAGCGAGAAGCCCGCGATGTTGGGCAGGATCGCGTTGCGCGCGCCGTAGGTGAACATCACGCGGCGGGAGGAGAGACCCTTGGCCTGGGCCACGAGGATGTAGTCCTCGGAGATCGTGGTCAGCATCACGTTGCGCATCTGCAGCATCCAGCCGCCGATCGAGGTGATGATGATCGTCGCCGCCGGCAGGATCGCGTGCGCGAGCACGTTGCCGATGAACGTCCAGTTGAATCCGGGGGTGATGCCGAGCGCGTAGGCCTGCTGGGTAGGCAGTGCACCGCCCAGCTTGACAGCGAAGAAGTAGACGAGCACGAGCGCCAGGAAGAAGTACGGCATCGCCTGCAGGAACGTGAACGCCGGCAGGGCTCGATCGAGCCAGCCGCCGCGGCGCCAGGCGGCGAGCACGCCGAGCAGCGTGCCGGCCGTGAAGCTGATGATCGTGGCGACGCCGACGAGGCCGACGGTCCACGGCAGCGTCTGGCCGATGACCGTGGTGACCTTCGCCGGGTAGTCGTAGACCGACGTGCCCAGGTTGAAGTGGATCATGTCGTTCCAGTACTGGATGTACTGGTGGAAGAGGCTGCCACTGCCGGCCGCGCCGGCGGCGCCAAGCTGCTTCTTGATCACCAGGATTTCCGACGGCGAGACGTTGCTCATCTGTCCGATGACAGCTTCGACCGCGTTGCCCGGCACCAGGCGCGGGATCGCGAAGTTCACCGTCACCGCCGCCCACACGGCGACGGCGTAGAACGACAATCTCCTGAGTATGAAAGTCATGAGTCTCTCTCTGCTCCCTCTCTCGCGGCGAACGATATACGAAACGTTTCTGCCGTGTCAAGAAAAAATTTCTGAAACGTTTCACGCATCTATGATTCAATATGAGCCATGTCGACCACGCCCCAAACCGGAAATGGCAGCAGCACCGGGACCACCGGGGCGAACCAGCGCCCGAGTGGGCGCCTGACGATCCGCGACGTCGCCAAGCTCGCCGGGGTCTCGCCGGCGACCGTCTCGCGCGTGCTCAATGGCCGGCCTGAGGTCTCCGACTCGGTCCGCGAATCCGTGATGAAGGTCGTGAACGAGCACAACTACACGGGCTCGCGCGTCGGCGGCGCGACGCGCAGCGGCCTGGTCGGCGTGACGCTGCCGCTGATCCACCACTCGTACTTCTCGGAGATCCTCGCCGGCGTCAGCGAGGCCTTCTACGAGCACGACATCCCGATGGTGCTCTGCCCGACGTTGCACGAGCACGATCGCGAGGTGACGCTGCTCGAGCGCCTGCGTCAGGGCACCACCGACGGAGCGATCCTGATCCTCCCGGAGGAGTCCGACGAGGAGCTGGCGGCGCTGCAGGAGCAGGGCTATGTGTTCGTGATCGTCGATCCGCGCTCGCCGCTCGACGAGCACGTCCCGACCGTCTCAGCGGCGCATATCTCGGGCGCGCGTGAGGCCACCGAGCACCTGCTGCAGCTGGGTCACCGGCGGATCGCCGCGATCACCGGCCCACGCGGCTGGATCGCGACCGAGGAGCGTCTCCGCGGCTACCGCATTGCGCTCGGCGAAGCGGGGATCACGCCCGATCCCAGCCTGCAGGTCGAGGCGAACTTCCGCGACAACGGCGGACGCGCCGCCATGGAGCAGCTGCTGGCGCTGCCCGAGCGGCCGACGGCGATCTTCGCGTTCAACGACATGCTGGCGGTCGGCGTGCTGCAGGCCGCCGGCAAGCACGGGCTGCGGGTGCCGGCGGACATCTCGGTGGTCGGATTCGACGACACCTTTGAGGCATCGATCCTGGATCCGCCGCTGACCACCGTGCGCCAGCCGCTGGCCGAAATGGGCCGGATGGCTGTTTCACAGCTGGTGCGGCTGTTGCAGAACCAGCGCATCGAGGCGCTGCACGTCGAGCTGGCGACCAAGCTGGTCGTGCGCGGGTCGACCGCCGGTCCCCGCTAGTCCAGCTCGGGCGCGAGCCGCGGCTCGGGGTGCGACAGCTCGACGTGCGGGTGCGGCAGCTCGACGTGCGGGTGCGGCAGCTCGACGTGCGGGTGCGGCAGGTGAGGCCCGCCCGTGCCGGCGGCGTCGCGTTGCACATCGAGCTTGGTGACCGCGACGTAGGCGACGAGCACGACGAAGATCGCGAAGGCGATCAGGCTCACGGTCGGGTCGCCCACGCCCAGGCCCCCGTTGGTCGGCTTGCTGAAGCCGTCGGCGAACGAGGCCCCCAGCGGCCGCGTGACCACGTACGCGAACCAGAACGAGAAGACCGGGTTCCAGTGCAAGCGCCACCAGCCGATGGCCGGAATCGCGAACACGACCGCGAACAGGACTGCTGAGAGCCAGAAGCCCCAGTTCAGCTGGAACGCGGTGAGGTCGCCGGCCGCGGTGCCGAGCGCGAAGGTTCCGAGGACCGCGGCCCAGTAGAACTTCTCGCGGCGCTTGGTGTCGATGCTGTGGATCGAGAGCGTGCCCTCGCTGCGGTACCAGCGCCAGAAGATCAGGGCGGTGACGGCCGCGAAGAACGGCGTCGTCACCGCATAGCCGATGCCCGTGCCGTCGTGGATGCCGTCGGCGGCCATCGTGCCGAAGACGGCCACCATCATCACCGCGAACCAGTAGTGGACCGCGCTGTACTCCTGCTGGCGCAGCTGCAGCCAGAGCGCCAGGGCCATGCCGAAGATGCCGACCGCGGCGGCGAGCGGGACGCTCTTCTGCCCGAGCGCGTCTGACATCGCCTCACCCATGCCGGTGGTGAGCAGCTTCAGGACCCAGAACATCGCCGTGATCTCAGGGACCTTGGTGCGCAAGAAGCGCTTGTCGAGCTTCTTGCTCATCGCTGGAGCGCAGCTTAGGAGGGCTGGATTAGCGCTCGTTGAAGACTTCCTGAGCGATCGCGAACGCGGCGTTCGCGGCCGGCACCCCGGCATACACCGAGGTGTGGATCAGCACCTCCGCGATCTCCTCCCGCGTCAGCCCGTTGCGCAGCGCGCCGCGCACGTGCATCGCGATCTCGTTCTCGCGGCCGAGCGCGGTGAGCACGGACAGCGTGATGACGCTGCGAGTCCTGAGGTCGAGCCCCTCGCGCGTCCACACCCCGCCCCAGGCGAAGCGGGTGATGAACTCCTGCCATGGGGCGGTGAGGTCAGTCATAGCGGCGGTCGCGCGGTCAACGTGCGCGTCCCCCAGGACCTCGCGGCGGACCTTCATGCCCTCCGTGTAAAGCTCGTCGTCGCTCATGTCTCCTCGTCGGGTCGGTGGTGGGCGGGTCGGTCGCGAGTCGGTCGTCGGCCCGGGGCTCAGAGGCCGAGGTGGTCGAAGATCAGCTGGTTCACCCGTGCCGGGTGCTGAACGCTGGGCAGGTGCGCGGCGCCGGCGATCGTCTCGAGCCGCGCGCCGGGGATCGCGTCGGCGATCGCCTGCTGGTGTGGCGGCGGCAGCGAGGGATCCTCGGCGCCGCTGATCACGAGCGTCGGCGCCGTGATCCGCGCGAGCTCGGGGCGCACGTCGAGTGCGGAGATCGCCTCGCAGCAGCCCGCATAGCCCTCGACCGAGGTCGCCGCCAGCATGTCCCGGTAGGTGCGCACAGTGTGGCCGTGGGCGTGGGCCCACGGCGGCGTGAACCAGCGCGAGACGACGGTGTCGGCGACGACCTCGACCGTGCCCGCCGACCGCACCATCCCGGCTCGCTCGATCCAGGGGGCGGGGTCACCGAGGTACGCGGAGGTCGCGATCAGGACCAGCTTGTCGATCCGCTCGGGGTGGTTGCCGGCGAGCCACTGGCCCACCATGCCGCCGATCGAGAGACCGCAGTAGGAGGCACGGTCGAACCGCAGGCGGTCCATCAACGCGATCACGTCCTGGCCGAGCTCGGCGATCGTGTAGGGGCCGACCGGCGCCGGCGAGGCGCCGTGGCCCCGGTGGTCGAAGGGGATCATCCGCAGCCGCCCCGAGAGCACGTGGACCTGGGGCTCCCACATCGCCAGGGTCGTGCCCAGCGAGCCCCCGAGCAGCAGCGGCGGCGCGTCCAGCCGGCCCGCGGACTCGTGGTGCAGGGGTACCGTCTTCATCGGTTTTGGCGCGATATCGGCAGTGGTATCGGGGAGATATCGCGCCGATTTGAGCATTTTGGGGTGTGCATGGTCACCGCTCGTCGTGCGATCGGGGTACGTCAGCGAGCGCCCGGTCGACGAGCTCCGCGGCCCCGGCGAGCTGCTCCTCAGGATGTGCGGCCGCCTCGACACCGGCGTCGGCCAGCAGCGCCAGGTTCGCGCGCATCCGGTCGCGGTCCACCTCCAGATGCGCGAGCAGGTCCGCCAGCCAGGCGCTGGCGGAACCGGTGAGCGTGAGCAACTCGGTGAGCGTCCCCCACTCCGACTGCCAGGCGCCGGCGGCCCGCTGAAGCTCCTGCTCCATCGCCCCAAACAGCGTCGCGACCAGTCCCGGGACGCGTCGCGAGCAGGCGATCACGGACACCGCCGCGACGGGGTTTCGCTTGTGGGCCATCGCAGAGGAGCCTCCCCGCGTCACGTCGCCCTCGGCGCCCTCGCGGATTTCGCCGATCTCGGTCTGGGCCAGCAACGTGACGTCGCGAGCGACCTTCGCGGCAGCCCCGCTCAGCCCACCCAGCGCAGCGGCGAGCTCGACCACACGGGTGCGGTCGGTGTGCCACGGCAGCACAGGCTCGGCGAGTCCGAGGGTCGCGGCCACGCGGGCCGCGACCTGAGGTGACCGGTTCCCGACGGGACCGCCGATCTGCACGGCCAGCTCCGTGTCGCGCACGCGCTCGAGCTGGGCAACGGCGTGCGAAAGCGCCGTCAGCCAGCCGGCCGCCACCAGGCCGAACGAGGTCGGCAGCGCCTGCTGCAGCAGCGTGCGCCCGGCCATCGGCGTGCTGCGATGGGCCCGAGCCAGCCGCGCGGCGCCGGCCACCGCCGCGTGCGCGTCGCTGAGGATCGGCTCGAGCGCGCGCCGCGCGATCAGCATCGCCGCGGTGTCGACGATGTCCTGGCTCGTGGCCCCGAGATGAACCGCACCCGCGAACTCGCTGCCGACACGGGCGCGGAGCTCGCGGACGAGGGGGATCACCGGCGTCGCGTGCTCGCCGGCCTGCGCCGCGATCGCATCCACGTCGAGCGGTCCCGCCTCCACCGCTCGCCGGACTGCGTCGGCCGCCGCCGCCGTGATCAGGCCGGTGTCGGCGCAGGCCCGCGCGAGCGCCACCTCGGCATCGGCCATCGCCTCGACCCAGGCCGCGCCCGTGACGGCGGCCGCAGCCGCGCCTCGGGCGTAGGTGCCCGTGAACAGGTCGGCCCTAGACGTCAAAGAAGACGGTCTCTCCGGGGCCCTGCAGATGGATGTCGAAGCTGTATCCGTCAGCCGTCGGCTGTGCGAGCAGCGTATGGCGGCGAGCGGCCGGGACCGTTGCGAGCACCTGGTCAAGCGCGTTGGCCTCGGGCTCGTCGGCGAAGTAGATCCGTGTGACCACCCGGCCCAGCATCCCGCGCGCGAACAGCGTCACGTCGATATGAGGCGCCTGCGGCTTGCCGTTCGGTCCCGGCACCCGGCCGGGCTTCACGGTTGTCATCACGTAGCTGCCGTCGCCGTCCTCGACGCCGTAGCGGCCGAACCCGCGGAAGCCCGCAACGGTCGACTGCTCACCGTGTCCGTAGATGTCGGCGAAGCGGCCCTCGGCGTCGGGCTGCCAGAACTCGATCAGGTGGTCCGGCACGGTGTCGCCACGGCCGTCGTACACGGTTCCGGTGATGCGGATCGCTCCGGGCGTGCCGTCGGGCACGATCTGCGGGCCGCTCGCATACGGCATGCCGATCGCGAAATACGGCCCGACCGTCTGCGACGGTGTGACCTCGTTACTCATTCGAAGCCCTCCTCGAACGGGGTCGCAGCGGGACCGCGCAGGTGGATATCCCAGTTGAACGCCTGCGCCCAGTTCGGCTTGGTCTCGTTGATGTTGAACGCCGAGACCATGCGCCCGCGGGTCTGCTCGTCACGCACCGAGTTGAAGATCGGGTCGTACGGGAAGAACGGGTCGTCGGGGAAGTACATCTGTGTCACCAGCCGCTGGGTGAAGGCCCGGCCGAGCAGTGAGAAGTGGATGTGCGCGGGACGCCAGGCGTTGTAATGGTTACCCCAGGGATACGGCCCGGGGCGGATCGTCGTGAACTCGTAGCGGCCGCCCGCATCGGTCAGGCAACGGCCCGCACCCTTGAAGTTCGGGTCAAGCGGAGCCGCCCAGCGGTCCCACCTGTGGGCGTAACGCCCGGCGGCGTTGGCCTGCCAGATCTCCACCATCGTGTCGCGCAAGGGCTTGCCCTCGGTGTCATAGACGTGCCCGGAAACGATGATCCGCTCACCGATCGGCATCTCGGCGTGCTGGATGGTGAGGTCACGGTCACTCTCCTGCAGGTCCACATGCGGGGCGATCTGCGGACCGGTGATCTCGGTGACAGTGTGCGGCAGGTAGATCAGCGGCTGCTTGGGGTGGCGCAGCTGCGTCGACTTGTACGGCTCATAGTCCAGCGGCGGATGCGCCCCGGGCGGGTCGCGCCGGTAGCGCCGCGGCGTATCGGCCACGGGGTCGTAGATCTGACGGACCTCTTCTTCTTCGGCAGTGCTCATCTTGAGACCAGCTCCCTGAGTGCGGCGAGTTCCGCGGCCGTGGGGGCCTCCGAAACGCGCAGGTTACCTGCAACTTTCAGTTCCCAGCCGGTGGCTTCCCGAACCTGTTCGACGGTCACTCCCGGATGCAGCGTGGCCAGCGTCAGCTCACCGTCGACCGGCTCCAGCACGCCGAGGTCGGTGATCACGATCGTCGTGCGGTCACCGCGTGTGGTCCTGAAGTCGAGCTCCGCGACGAACGTGCGCCTGCCGTGCGGGGCGATCACCACGACCTCCTCGCAGCCGGTCGCGATCTCGGGTGCGCCGCCGGCGCCCGGCAGGCGGGTCTTCGGATGCTCATAGTCGCCGATCACGGTCGAGTTGAGGTTCGCATGACGGTCGACCTGGGCGGCCCCGAGGAACGCCACCTGCACCTGGCCTGGGCCGATCCAGTAATTGAACATCTCCGGCACCGACACCACGAAGTCAGCCGTCTGCGCGAGCTCACCGTCACCGATCGAGAGCGGCACGTGGTACGGCTTGGCCCCGATCGTGCCCGACTCGTAGACGAGCACGAGCTCCGGGTTGTGCACCATGCGCGCGAGCAGGGCGGCGGTGCTCGGCCGCCCGACGCCGATGAAGCAGGAGCGCTTGCCGGTCAGGCTGCGTGCGGCGACGATCGTCTGCAGCTCACCGCTCGTGTAGTCCGGCGCGCCCAGGCCACGGTCAGGCTCAGAGGACATGCTCGTCCATCCAGGCGCGGAAGCGGTCGCGGTCACGGCTGATCACATCCCACTCCCGGTAGAAGTCGTTGTCGCGCTCGGTGATGTCGAGCGCGTAGGAGGGCAGTGAGCCGCCCGGCGCCTGGGCCACGTAGTCGATCACCCAGCCGGGGATCACGACACCGCCTGGGCGCGGCTCGAGCTCCTCGACGATCCGCTCGACCGTTACGACCGCTCGCTTGGCGGCGAGCACCGCCTCCTTCTGCACCCCCGGGATGCCCCACAGCTGCACGTTGCCGTCGGCGTCGGCCTCCTGGGCGTGGACGATCGCGACGTCGGGATTCAGCGCCGGCACCGCGGTCAGCTGCTCGCCCGTGAACGGGCAGGTGATCGGCCTGACGTGTGTGTGCGCG
>WQWK01000036.1 GCA_009785395.1 Conexibacteraceae bacterium | reverse complement strand
TGCAGGAGTGGCTCGCGCACGACATCTCGATCCTGGATCCCGAGCTGCTCGTGATCGGTAGCGAGGTCCAAACCGACTTCAACGGCCTGATCGACCTGCTCTGCATCGATCGCGAGGGTGAGCTCGTGATCGTCGAGCTGAAGCGAGACCGGACGCCGCGGGAGGTTGTTGCGCTGGCGCTCGACTACGCCTCTTGGGTGACGACGCTCTCGAGCGACCGGGTGACCGAGATCGCCGGCAATCACCTCGAAGGTGGCTTCGACGACGCATTCACCAAGAGATTCGGGACCGAGGTGCCGGAGACCCTGAACGGGAATCACCGGATCCTCGTGGTCGGCTCGGAGATCGACGCGAGCTCCGAGCGCATCATCAGATATCTCTCCGACACCCACGGCGTCAACATCAACGCGGCGACCTTCCAGTACTTCCGGCCGCCTGGCGGCTCCGAGCTCGTCGCCCGCGTGTTCGTGCTCGAGCCCTCGGAACTGGAGATCAAGACGCGGACGAAGGGCAAGCACCGCCCGAGCCGCACCTACGGCGAGCTCCGGGAGCTTGCTGTCGAGGCTGGCGTCGTCGAGGACTACGACTACGCCGTGAGCGCCCTCGAGCGTGTGCTCAAGAAGGAGCCGCGCCTGAGCCAGATCGCGTTCACGGGACCCTTCGGCGACAACACCAAAACCGTCGTCAGCCTGCTTCCCGCTGAGAGCAACATCGCGGCGGGCCTGCGCTACCAGCTCTACAGCAACAGGCTGGCGGAGCTGGTGCATCCATCGGGCAGCGAGCTCGAGGACCTGATCCCGCAATCCCACGAGTTCTGGGAGTACTACGGGAACGCGGACCCGGACTGGCAGGGATTCCAAGGGTTCATCAAGAGCCACGAGGAGATCGACCGGCTCGCCGACGCGCTGCGGTAGCACGAGCCGGTCAGTGGAGGGACAGGTCAGTGCAGCGCCAGCGTCTGCTCGATCACGCTCATGCCCCGGGCCAGCTCGACGAAGCTCGTCGACAGCGGCGAGAGTCCTATGCGCAGACCGTCCGGCGGCCGGAAGTCGGGGATCACGCCGCGGCGCCAGAGCTCCGCGACCACCTCGCGGAAGGCGGGATGCTCGAGCGTGACGTGGCCGCCGCGCCGCGCGCTGTCACGGGGTGAGGCGAGACGGACGCCGGCCGATGCCAGGCGCGCGTCCGCGAAGTCCACGGCGAGCTCGGTGAGGGCGACCGACTTCTCGCGGATCGCGGGCATGCCCGCGCGGTCGATCAGGGCGAGCATGTCACGCATCGGCAGCATCCCCAGGATCGGTGGCGTGCCGCTGATGAAGCGGCGGATGCCGGCGGCGGGCTCGTAGCGCGGGCCCATCGCGAAGGGGTCGGCGGCGCCCATCCAACCCTCGATCGGCTGGCGCAGCTGGTCCTGGAGACCCGCAGCGACGTAGGCGAAGGCCGGGGCGCCCGGGCCGCCGTTCAGGTACTTGTAGGTGCAGCCGACGGCGAGGTCGACGCCGGAGCGGTCGAGCGCAAGCTCGACCGCTCCGGCGGAATGACACAGATCCCAGAGGACCAGCGCGCCTGCGCGCTGGGCGAGCGCCGTGACCGCAGGCATGTCGGCGACGGCGCCCGAGCGGAACGCCACGTGACTCAGCGTCACCAGCACGACGCTCTCATCGAGTACGGCGTCGATGTCCTGCGCGCTGACCGCGCCGTCGGGGTCGGGATCGATCCAGCGGACCTGCAGCCCGTGCCGGGCCGCGACCGCTTCGACGATGAAGCGGTCGGTCGGGAAGTTCTGCGTGTCCGCGACGATCACGCCCCGCCCCGGGCGCGCGCCGACCGCGGCGCTGATCAGCTTGTAGAGCAGAACGGTCGTCGAGTCGCCGACGATCGTCTGGCCGGGGGCCGCGCCGAGACAGACCCGGCCGATCAGATCGCCGAGCTCGGTCGGTGCGTCCATCCAGCCCTCGTCCCAGGCGCGGATCAGCCGGCTCCCCCAGACGTCCTGGACGAACTCGGGCAGACGCTCGGCGCTGATCCGCAGCGGCCTGCCGAGCGAGTTGCCGTCGAGGTATGCGACGACGTCCTCGGCAGGGGTGAATTCGTCGCGGAGCGAGGCGAGGGGATCCGCGCGGTCGAGCGCGACCGCGCGGGACAGAAACGGCTCGGGGACGGCGAAATCGGTCACCGCGCAATCATCCAGCATCGAGGAGGCCTCCCGCGGTCGTAAGCGCCAAACTGTCTCAAGAGGCGCGTGCCGCCGGCGCGCGGAGGAACAGCACGGTCAATCGAGGAGACGATCCAGGTGAGTGAATACCAAGTTGTCAACCCCGCCACCGGTGTCGTCGAGCACGAATACCCGACGATCTCCGACGCGGACCTGCGCGAGGCGATCGCCCGCGCGGACGCGGCGCACGCGACGTGGTCGCAGAGCTCGACCGTGGCTGAGCGCGCGGCGCTGATCCGCCGTGTCGGCGAGCTGCACAACGAGCGCTCGCACGAGCTGGCCGAGATCATCGCGCGGGAGATGGGCAAGCCGCTGGCCGGCGGCGTCGGAGAGGCCGAGTTCTCGGCGGCGATCTACGAGTTCTACGCGGACAACGCCGAGAGCCTGCTCGCGGACGAGCCGATCACACTGCTCGACGGCGAGGGCGACGCCGTGGTCCGCCGCAGCTCGCTCGGGGCGCTGCTCGGGATCATGCCGTGGAACTATCCGTACTACCAGGTGGCGCGGTTCGCCGGGCCGAACCTGCTGATCGGCAACACGATCCTGCTCAAGCACGCGCCGCAATGCCCCGAGTCGGCAGCGGCGATCGAGCAGATCTTCAAGGATGCCGGCTTCCCGGACGGCGCCTACATCAACATCTACGCGTCCAACGAGCAGATCGAGTGGGTGATCGCCGACCCGCGCGTACGCGGCGTCTCACTGACCGGCTCCGAGCGTGCCGGCACCGCCGTGGCCCAGATCGCCGGGCGCAACCTCAAGAAGGTCGTGCTCGAGCTCGGCGGGTCCGACCCGTTCATCGTGCTCGGCACCGACGACCTCGACGCGACCGTGGAGATGGCGGTCGAGGCGCGCCTCGAGAACACCGGCCAGGCCTGCAACGCCGCCAAGCGCTTCCTCGTCACCGAGGACCTGTACGAGCCGTTTCTGGAGAAGTTCACCGCCGCGATGGCGGCCGTGAAGCCGGGAAACCCCCTGGAGGAGGGGACCGTCATCGGCCCGCTGTCCTCGGCACTCGCGGCTGAGCGCCTCGAGGATCAGGTCAAGCGCGCGGTCTCCGGCGGCGCCACCCTGGTGACCGGCGGCGAGCGTGAGGGGAACTTCTTCCAGCCGACCGTCATGACCGGCATCACAAGCGAGAACCCTGCCTACAACGAGGAGTTCTTCGGCCCGGTGGCGCAGGTCTACAAGGTCTCATCCGAGACCGAGGCGATCGAGCTCGCGAACGCCACTCAGTTCGGCCTCGGCTCATACCTGATGAGCACCGACCCCGCGCAGATCAAGCGCGTCTCGCAGGCGCTGGACACCGGCATGGTCTACGTGAACGTGGTCGGCGCCGAGGGTGCCGAACTCCCGTTCGGCGGGACCAAGCGCTCCGGGTTCGGCCGTGAGCTGGGCCGCTACGGCGCGGACGAGTTCGTCAACAAGAAGCTGGTGCGCACCGGGGCGTGACGCTGGTGCGCAGCCGGGCCTGACGGTGCCTGTCACGTTTGGCCGTCGTGCGCCGTCAGAGGGGTGGGTCGAAACGAAACTGCCCCGAAAGGACGGACCGAGATGAGGATCTTGATTGCAGGTGCCACCGGCGCGATCGGCCGAGAGCTCGTGCCACGTCTGGTGGCCGCCGGCCACGAGGTGCACGGGATGACCCGCAGCGACGCGAAGCAGCCGCTGCTGCTCGAGCTTGGCGCGGTGCCGGTGGTTGCGGACGCGCTCGATCCGGGCCAGGTGGCGGAGGCCGTGAAAGCGGCCAGGCCGGACGTGATCGTCCACCAGCTGACCGCGATCGGCCCGCTCGACATGCGCCATTACGACCGTGACTTCGCGCTCACCAATCGCCTGAGGACAGAGGGCACCGACCACCTGCTCGCGGCCGGCAGGGCCGTCGGCGTGCGGCGATTCGTCGCGCAGAGCATCTGCGCGTTCGGCGCTTATGGGCGCTCCGGTGCAACTGTCAAGAGCGAGGACGATCCGCTCGACCCGGACCCGGTGCCGGCGATGCGCGGAGTGCTCGGCGCGATCCGCCACCTGGAGGGTGCTGTGCTGGGTGCAGATTGGACCGAAGGGATCGTTCTGCGCTACGGCGCCTTCTATGGGCCGGGCACCTCGCTCGCGCCGGGATCGGCGCAGTTCGAGATGATCCGCCAGCGCAAGTACCCGGTCGTCGGCAGCGGCGGCGGCGTGTGGTCGTTCATCCACGTGGCCGACGCGGCCGAGGCGACAGCCGCGGCGATCGAGCACGGCAGCCGCGGCGTCTACAACGTGTCCGACGACGAGCCCGCCCCGGTGGCCGTCTGGCTACCCGAGCTGGCGCGCACGCTCGGGGCCAAGAAGCCGATGCGGATCCCGCGGTTCGTCGGCAAGCTGTTGGTGGGCGATGTGGGCGTCGCGATGATGACCGAGATCCGCGGCGCGTCGAACGAAAAGGCCAAGCGGGAGCTCGGCTGGACGCCGGCCCACCCAAGCTGGCGGCAGGGGTTCGTGGGCGCATGACGGGGGCCGAGCAATGACCCGGCGCGAGCAATGACCGAGCGCGACGACCTGCTCGACGAGCTGCGCCCGCTCGCGTTCACCGTCGCCTACCGGATGCTCGGCAGCGTCTCCGAGGCCGAGGATGTGGTTCAGGAGGCGCTGCTGCGCGTGCATCAGGCACTCGACCGCGGCGAGCGGATCGCCTCCCCGCAGGCGTTCGTGACCACCGTGACGACGCGGCTCGCGATCGACGAGTTGCGCTCGGCGCGGGCGCGGCGCGAGTCCTACGTCGGCGAGTGGCTGCCCGAGCCGATCGTCACCGACAGCTCCGACGACCCGGCCCGGCAGGCGGAGATGGCCGACTCGATCTCACTGGCGATGCTCGTCGTGCTGGAGAGCCTCACGCCCGAGGAGCGCGCCTCCTTCCTGCTGCACGACGCGTTCGACTACCCGTACAGCGAGATCGCGGCGATCATCGGCAAGAGCGAGGACAACGCCCGCCAGCTCGCGAGTCGCGCGCGACGCCACGTCGGCGAGCGTCGGCCGCGCTTCCAGACGACCCGGGAGCAGCGTGATCAGCTCGCGCAGCGGTTCTTTGCGGCCGCGGAGAACGGCGACGTCGCCGAGCTGGAGGCCCTGCTGGCGGACGACGTGGTCCTGACCGGCGACGGCGGCGGCAAGGCACCCGCGCTCGCACGCGCGCTCCACGGCCGCTCGCGGGTCGCGCGCGCGCTGCGCAACTGGTCGCGAGCCCGCACCAGAATCCCCGGCGTCAGCTTCCGGCTGGTCGAGATCAACGGCGATCCAGGAGCGCTCGTACTGGACTCGCAGCAGCGCGTGATGGTGGCATTGGCGCTCGAGGTCGCGGACGGGCAGGTCCAGGCCGTCCGGTCGATCGTGAACCCGGAGAAGCTCGCGCACCTGGGCCCGGTCGTGAGCCTCGGCGATTACCTGCGCCCGGGACCGCCGCTGTAGATGAGTAGTGCCACGGCTGTAGCTGGCGCCGGGGCCGGTCCGGGTGTGGGGTGCCCTCAAACAGGCCTCCACATGTGTGACGAAAGTGTGCCGTGGGTGTCACAGAAGCGTGAAAACGTCCCCCCGGGTTGACATCTGTCACAGAGCCGTTACAGGTCGACACACTTCTGCAAGACCTGTGAGGGCACGTCTAGAGGGGGTGGTGCCCCGGAGGCACGCCCGCCTAGAGGGGGTGGCGCCCCGGACCCGCGCCGGCCGACCGCTCCTCCACGCCATCAGGCAGGGTGCGCAGCCATCAGGCGGGCGCGCAGCCATTGCAGCTGATCGGCCTGGTGGAAGCCGCCGCCGCCCTCGTGGTCGTTGTAGTGATAGACGCCGATCTCCTTCGGTCCCGCGTAGACGTTGTAGGCGGAGTAGACCGTCGAAGGCGGGCAGATCTCGTCCATCAGGCCAACGGAGAACAGGGCCGGCACCCGTGCCCTGCGGCTGAAGTTGACACCGTCGAAATAGGAGAGCGTTTCCAGTGCCTGCTCGCGATGGTCGCGGTGGACCTTGAGGTAGCGCACGACCTCGGTGTACGGATCCTTGTCGACGAGGTCGAGCGCCCGCGGGAAGTTGCACAGAAACGGGACGTCGACCATGGCGGCGGCGATGTCCGCTCGCAGGCCCGCCACGGCCAGCGCGATGCCACCGCCCTGGCTCGCCCCGAGCACCGCGACGCGCGCGGGGTCGACGCGCGCGTGGGTGCGCACGACCTCGACGGCGCGCACCGCGTCGATGAAGACGCGACGGTAGTAATAGTCGTTCGGGTCGAGGATGCCCCGGGTCATGAAGCCGGGGTGTGCAGGCCCCGAGCCGACCGGGTCAGGCGTCTCGCCGGCCGACCAGCCGCTCCCCTGGCCACGCGTGTCACAGACCAGGTGCGCGTACCCGGCGGCGGCCCACAGAATCGTCTCGTGGGCGAGCCCGCGGCCACCCCCGTAGCCCTGGAACTGCACGACCGCTGGGAGTTTGCCGTCGCTGTCCGAATCGCTGCCACTGCCTGCTCCGCCGCTCGCCCCGCCGCTTGCCCCGCCGCTTGCCCCGCCGCTTGCCCCGCCGCTCGCCGGGAGGTGAAGCCAGCCGCGCACCGGGTGGCCGCCATAGCCGGTGAAGACGACGTCCCACGTCTGGACGGCGGCGATCCCGGTGTCGACCGGCTCCAGCGTGACCGCGAGCTCAATGCTGTCGGCCGCCCGCAGCGTCTCCTCCCAGAAGCTGTCGAAGCCCGCCGGCTCGGGGCAGCTCGGAACGTAGGCCTCGAGCTCGGCGAGGGTCAGGTCAGTTGCGGGCATGTGCAGTCTTCTCCCAATACCGCCTAAGCCCCGCGTATGCCTGGTCCAGGGGCACGGCCGCGATGAACGAGTCGTAGGTCTCGGGTGTGACCACGGCCCGTAGGTCGGCCTCGACCGCCGCCCCCCACTCTGAGCGGTCCTGGTCGCGGGCCGCCGCCGCCCAGTGATCGAGCCGCGCCGAAAGCTCGTCGAGCTGAGCGTCCGGCTCCTCGGAGGGGCCGAAGTGGGTCATCGCCAGGCACTCCGGACGCCAGGCGCGAACCAGCTCGATCGAGTGGTGCCAGGCCTCGATGTCGATGTCCGGTGGCGGCGTCGGCGGCACCACCGGCGTGCCCGGCTCGATCCGCACGCCGCCCACGTCTCCGACGAAGGCCACGCCCTGGTGCAGGTAGGCGACGTGGTGCTTGGCATGCCCGGGCGTGTAGGCGACGTCGAACGCACCTCCGCCGATCTCGAGCCGCTCGCCGCCCGACAGCGCGTGGACGCGCTCCGCGGGCACGGGCACGAACTCACCCCACAGCGCCAACATGTTGTCCTCGCCGTACAGCCGTGAGGCGCTCGCCCACAGCCGCTCCGGGTTGACCATGTGCGGCGCCCCGAGCTCGTGCACGTACAGCTCCAGGTCTGGGTAACGCCGCATCAGCTCCCCCGTCCCGGCGGCGTGATCAAAGTGAATGTGAGTCAGCAGGATCGCCCGGGGCCGCCAGCCGTCGAGCGCGTCCAGAACGGTGTCAAGTGACAGTGTCGGTCCTGGATCGATCAGTACCTCGCCGACCTGCCAGCAGCAGATCCATCGGCGCCGGCCCAGGTGGAGGGTGTCAATCGCCCGCATCGAGGTCTCCGCCATCGGGCGAAGCCTAACGGGATCGGGCGGACCTTAACGCGGCGTCGCGTGGAAGGCCGAAGAGCAGCACACCCACTCGGCCTTCCACGCTTGTCGCCCTACAGGTCGCGAGCGCTAGAGGTGCCCGCTGGAGATGTCCTTCTCGAGGTACTGCTCCCCGGACTGGACCTCTCCGTCGAAGCGGTTGTCCGTCAGCTGGTCGGCCTCGTTGCCGGCCGCCGAGATCGCGCCGTCGGTCACCTTCGGGTCGTCCTGGGCGAGCTTCTCCGCATCCTTCTCAGCTGAATTTCCAAATCCGAACATGATTGTCTCCTTGAGTTTTGTCTGGCTTGTTGTGGTTGACTTCCGCGCGCTGAGAACTACATCGGCACGCCGCCGCGGAACCTTGAGAACAGATTGGGAAAAGTTTTCGCTCCCGTTGACGGCCTTCGGCCCCGTCCCGGGATCGACCCTTAGAATCGGGGCATGGAGGAGCCTCGCCTGCCTGAGCCCGATCGCCCCTGGGTGATGCGGACCTACGCGGGCCACTCGGACGCGCAGCGCTCCAACGAGCTGTACCGCCGCAACCTCGCCAAGGGCCAGACGGGCCTCTCGATCGCGTTCGATCTGCCGACCCAGACGGGTTATGACCCGGACCATCCGCTCGCCAGGGGCGAGGTCGGCAAGGTCGGCGTTTCGATCGCCCACCGGGGTGACATGCAGGCGCTGCTCGATCAGATCCCGCTGGACCGGATGAACACATCGATGACGATCAACGCGACCGCCGCATGGCTGCTCTCGCTCTACATCGTCGCCGCCGAAGAGCAGGGTGTCGATCAGCGGCAGCTGCAGGGCACCACCCAGAACGACATCCTCAAGGAGTACCTCAGCCGCGGCACCTACGCCTTCCCGCCCGCGCCCTCACTCAGGCTGATCGCCGACACGATCACCTACACCGTCGAGCACGTTCCCAGGTGGAACCCGATCAACATCTGCTCCTACCACCTGCAGGAGGCCGGCGCCACCCCGGTGCAGGAGATCGCCTACGCGATGGGTAACGCGATCGCCGTGCTCGACGCCGTGAAGGCGCGCCTCGGCGACCGCGCCGACCAGGTCATGCCGGAGGTCTTCGGCCGGATCTCGTTCTTCGTCAACGCCGGCGTGCGCTTCATCGAGGAGCACGCGAAGCTCCGCGCGATGGCGCGCCTGTGGGACGAGCTCGGCGAGCAGCGCTACGGCGTTACCGAGCCCAACAAGCGCCGTTTCCGTTACGGCGTTCAGGTCAACTCGCTCGGCCTCACCGAGGCCCAGCCCGAGAACAACGTCTACCGGATTGCGCTGGAGGCGCTCGCCGTCACACTCGGCCGCGACGCGCGCGCCCGCGCCCTGCAGCTGCCCGCTTGGAACGAGGCGCTCGGCCTCCCCCGCCCGTGGGATCAGCAGTGGTCGCTGCGCCTGCAGCAGATCCTCGCCTACGAGACCGACCTGCTCGAGTACGGCGACATCTTCGAGGGCTCGGTCGTGATGGACGGGCTCGTCGCGGAGATGATCGCGGGCGCGCGCGAGGAGATGCAGAAGGTCGCAGCCCGCGGCGGCGCGGTCGATGCCGTCGACTACATGAAGTCCGCGCTCGTGCAGGCCCAGCGCGAGCGCTGGGCGCGGATCGAGTCCGGCGAGCAGACCGTCGTCGGCATGAACCGGTTCGACTCGACCGAGCCCTCACCGCTGACGGCCGACGGCGATGGCGGCATCCAGGTGGTCGATCCCGAGGTTGAGCGCGAACGCCTGGAGGCCCTCGACGCGTGGCGCCGCAGCCGCGACGCCGCTGCTGTCGCGGCTGCGCTGGAAGCGCTTCAGCTGGCCGCGCTTGACGACACGCAGAGCATCATGCCCGCGAGCATCGCCTGCGCCCGCGCCGGGGTCACGACCGGCGAGTGGACGCAGACCCTGCGCGACGCGTTCGGCGAGTACCGCGCACCGACCGGCGTCGGTGGCGCCGCCACGTCGCCAGACGGCCGGCGGATCCACGCCCTGCGGACCGAGGTCGATCGCGTCAGCGACGGGATCGGACACCGGATCAAGCTGCTGGTCGGCAAGCCCGGCCTCGACGGCCACTCCAACGGCGCCGAGCAGATCGCGGTGCGCGCCCGTGATGCGGGCATCGAGGTCGTCTACGGCGGCATCCGGCTGACGCCCGCCCAGATCGCCGAGTCCGCCGCCCAGGAGGACGTCGATGTGGTCGGCCTGTCGATCCTCTCGGGCTCGCACGCCGAGCTGATCCCGGAGGTGATCGCGCTGCTGCGCGACGCCGGCGCCGACGACATCCCGATCGTCGTCGGCGGCATCATCCCCGACGCCGACGCCGCAGCGCTGCGGGGCGCGGGGGTGGCGGCCATCTACACGCCCAAGGACTGGGATCTCAACGAGACGATCGCCGACATCGTCGAGCTGGTCGCGCAGCGACACGGAGTCAGCCGCCAGGCCGCCGGGTTACTCTATGAAGATGGGAGTTGAACCACTCCTGGACGGCCACGGACGCCGCATCGCGGACCTCCGGGTGTCCGTCACGGACCGCTGTAACTTCCGCTGCCAGTACTGCATGCCGGCGGAGGGTCTTCCTTGGCTCGAGCGCGCCGAGGTGCTCACGTTCGAGGAGATCACGCGTTTGGTGACCCTGCTCGCGGGCATGGGCGTCAGCGACGTGCGGCTCACCGGTGGCGAGCCGCTCGTGCGGCGCGAGTTCCCAAAGCTCGTCGGGATGCTGGCGGCGATCGACGGGGTCGAGGACCTCTCGATCACGACCAACGGCTTCCTGCTCGAGCGCGACGCCGCAGCGCTGGTCGATGCCGGGGCGAATCGCTTCAACGTGTCAGTCGATTCGCTGCAGCGCGACCGTTTCTACGAGCTCACCCGTCGCGACGCGCTGGAACAGGTGCTGCGCGGGCTCGCCCGTCTCGCCGAGTTCCCGCAGGCGCACCCGATCAAGGTCAATGCCGTCGCGATCCGCGGTTTCACCGAGGACGAGGTGCCGGCCTTCGTGGCGCTCGCCCGTGAGGGCGTCTACGAGGTGCGCTTCATCGAGTTCATGCCGCTGGACGCCGACCACAGATGGACCTCCGATCAGGTGCTCACCGGCGCCGAGCTGCACGCGCTGATCGAGGCGCTGCACCCGCTCGAGCCGCTCCAGCGCGAGCCCAGCGCGACCGCGCGGGTCTATCGCTTCGCCGACGGCAGGGGCCGCATCGGTCTCATCAACCCCGTCTCCGAGCCGTTCTGCGGCGACTGCAACCGCATCCGCCTGACCGCCGACGGCCGCCTGCGCACGTGCCTGTTCTCGCTCAACGAGACCGACCTGCGGGGGCCACTGCGGGACGGCGCCGACGACGCGGAGATCGAGCAGATCATCCGCGACGCGGTGTGGCGCAAGGAGCTCAAGCACCACATCGGTGAGCCCGGGTTCATCCAGCCGGCGCGGAGCATGTCGGCGATCGGCGGCTGACGCCGCGCCGCCGCCGGATTCTTCGCTGTAACAGATGTGCGCTTAACCGGGACTCAACCTCTGATGAGGAAGATTCCTGACACTTTGACGTCTCAGTAGATAGCGATGCCGCTGCTCCTGATCTTTGCGTTCGTCGCCGGGCTCGCCACGGCGATCACGCCGTGCATCCTCCCGATCCTGCCCGCGCTGCTGTCGGCGAGCGCCGTCGGTGGCCGGCGCAGGCCGCTCGGCATCGTGCTCGGCCTCGCGATCACGTTCATCATTACGATCGTCCTGCTGGCGCAGGTCGTGAAGGGCATCGGCCTGGCGAGCGGCGCCACGCGCGAGATCACGATCGTCGTGCTGATCGCCTTCGGGCTCGTGCTGCTGATCCCGGAGCTCGCGCAGCGCGTGCAGGCGCCGCTCTCGCGCCTCGCGCGCTTCGGCCCCAAGACCCGCGGCGACGGCTTCTGGTCGGGCCTCGCCGTCGGTGGCGCGCTGGGCTTCGTCTGCGCACCGTGCGCGGGGCCGATCCTGGCCGCCGTGATCGTCACAAGCGCCACCAGTGGCGCCAGCCTCAAGATCGTCGCCGTCGCGATCGCCTACTCGATCGGGCTCGCGGCGGCGATGTCGATCTACAGCTTCGGCGGGCGCGCGGTGCTGGCGCGCGTCAAGCGCTTCGCCCACGGACACATCGTCGAACGCGCGATGGGCCTCGTGCTGCTGGCGACGGCCGTGCTGATGATCTTCAACCTCGACGTGCAGTTCGAGTCGAGCCTCGCCGAGGACACCGCCGGCAACCACTCCGGCGTGCTGGCGTTCTTCGTCGACCCGACCAAGTCGCTGGAGAACTCGAACAGCGTCAAGAACAGGCTGGCGTCACTGCGCCCCGCCTCGAAGTTCGCCGAGCGCCAGAACGCCGCTGCGCGTGTGGACGCCGCCGTGGCGGCGTTGCCGAAGCTCGGGCGGGCACCGGGCTTCAAAGACACCCAGGACTGGTTCAACACCCCGGGCGACAGGCCGCTGACGCTCGCGGGGCTGCGCGGCCACGTCGTGCTCGTCGACTTCTGGACCTACACGTGCATCAACTGCATCCGCACGCTCCCGTTCGTCGAGGGGCTCTACAAGCACTACCACCGCTACGGGCTCGATGTCGTCGGCGTCGAGACGCCCGA
>WQWK01000035.1 GCA_009785395.1 Conexibacteraceae bacterium | reverse complement strand
TGTGCTCCCCGGGTTCATCGCCACCGAAGGGTTCCCGCAGACCGAGCTGCGCGCGAACTGGCGCACCCGCTGGGCCGTGTCGGAGGTTGGGGTGGTGGCCGAGGCGATCCTCGAGGCCGGCCCGGGGGGCGCCGCCGAACGTTACGTGCCGCGTTACTACTGGCTGGGCGCGCTGCTGCGGCTTCTGGCGCCGGGGGTGATCCGGCGGGGCGCGTCGAGTGACGCGGTCGCCACGAGCACCAACAGCGTCTGATTCCGTGTGACGGGAAGGAAACCCACCGTGGGGGTGGGTTTCCTTCCCGTCAGCGCGGCGCGAGTGCCCGGGAAGCCCTATCGTGCCTGACCAATGACAACTTTTGCTGAGCTCGGACTGTCCGAGCCGACCCTCGAAGCGCTGCGCGACGTCGGCTACCAGGAACCGAGCCCGATCCAGGAGCAGGCGATCCCGCACCTGCTCCAGGGACTCGACGTGATCGGCCAGGCACAGACGGGCTCGGGCAAGACGGCCGCGTTCGGGCTGCCGCTGATCGACTACGTCGATCCGAGCGAGCACGAGGTCCAGGGGCTCGTGCTGACGCCGACCCGCGAGCTCTGCATCCAGGTGACGCAGGCGCTGCGCTCCTACGGGCTGCGCAAGGGCGTTGACGTCGTCGCCGTGTTCGGCGGCGCCCCGATCCGCACCCAGCAGGCGCAGCTGCGCGCCGGCGGCCACGTCGTGGTCGGCACCGTCGGGCGCGTCAAGGACCTGATCAGCCGCCACTCGCTGATGCTGCACTCATGTCGCTATGTGGTGCTCGACGAGGCCGACGAGATGCTCGACCTCGGCTTCCTCGAGGACGTCGAGAAGATCCTGTCGCTGACGCCGTCGAGCCGCCAGACGGCACTGTTCAGCGCGACGATGCCGCCCGAGATCCAGCGGCTCGCCGACCAGTACCTGTACGACCCGGTGGTGGTCAAGGTCAAGGCCGCGACGCTGACGGTCGACACGGTCGAGCAGTTCGGGCTCGAGGTCGCTTCCCGGGACAAGGTGGCGGCGCTGACCGAGGTGCTGGAAGCCGAGAAGCCCACCCAGGCGATCGTCTTCTGCCGCACCAAGGTCCGCTGCGACCAGCTCTACCGGACCCTGCGCGACAAGGGGATGAACGTCAAGGCGCTGCACGGCGACATGTCTCAGGGCGCCCGCGACGGCGTCATGATCGGCTTCAAGGACGGGCGTACGCCGCTGCTGGTCGCGACCGACGTCGCCGCCCGCGGACTCGACATCTCGACGGTTTCGCACGTGATCAACTTCGACGTGCCGACCTCCCCCGACGTGTACGTGCACCGCATCGGCCGCACCGGCCGGATCGGGCGCACCGGTCGTGCGATCACCTTCTACGAGTCGCGCCAGCGGCGCGAGGTGGAGGCGATCGAGGAGCACTCGGGCGTCAAGCTGGCGCCCTGGGTGAAGGACGCGCACGTCGCCGCGACGCCTGTTCGAGAGCGGCCGCGACGCCACTCCAAGCCGCACGACGCCGAGCTCGACGGGGCCGAGCTGCCGCTGCGCAAGCTGCTGATCGCGGGCGGGCGCGCCGAGGGGATCGAGCCCAAGGACATCGTCCACGCGCTGACCGGCGCCGGGGGGCTCGACGGTGAGGCGGTGCGCAATGTGCGCGTGCTCGAGCGCTTCTCGTTTGCCGAGGTGCCCGAGCGGGACGCCGAGCGCGTGGTGGAATCGGCGGCCGGCACCGAGGTCGCCGGGCGCCCGCTGCGGCTCGAGCTGGCGCGCACCTAGCACCCGCGTCCGGACGCAGTACTAGGCTCGCGTGAACGCGGCTGGCCGCGCCGCGACTTTGTGGTGCGTTGCCGTGTTCGGTTAAGAGGACCGAAACAAAACCACAAAACTGGAGGGCATTTCCATGCGCAATCCCAGTTCGATCATCCGCGGCCGCATCCGGCCGCGACGGCCATCCCCCGCGATGCTGGTGGCGCTGACCGCGCTGTTCCTGTCGCTCGGGGGCGTTGGCTATGCGGCCACCCTACTGCCGGCTGGGAGCGTCGGCCAGGCGCAGCTCAGGACCTTCGCGGTGACGAACCGAGCTCTCGCGACCGCGGCCGTTGGCACCCGCAAGATCATGGACAACGCGGTCACCTTCAACAAGATCGCGCCGAGCTCGGTCGGCGTCGTGCGGATCGTCCGTAACCAGGTGCAGCTGCGTGTCAACAACACCTGCGCGGCCGGCCAGGCGATGACCGCGATCGACGTCAACGGCAGGGCCACGTGCGCGGCCACCAGCGGGGCTGTCTCGCGGAGCACCCCCGGGAGCGCGGTTGCGGTCGACAGCGCGACCGCCCCGGCGACCGTCAACGAACAGCAGCTCGCGAGCGGCTCGGCCTACCTGGTGCAGTCCAACCCGTACCTGACGGTCACCCCGACCACGGTCTCGGGCGCCAGCGCACAGGACGTCGTCGTGACCTGCACGCTGACGGCCGGCACGGAAGCGGCGCAGCGGAGCGCCACCTTCACGGCGCTGCAGCCCAGCGGTCCGGTCGAGAATGAGTCGATCCCGCTGACGGTCGCGGTGCCGAGCCTCACGGCCGCGGCGATCGCCACGACCAGCTGCGTCAGCACGGCGACCAACAGCCAGGGCGCCGCCGCCACGAACCCGCCGACGATCACGGCCCAGGGCCAGAGCTTCGCCAGCCAGGCCGCGTCGGTCACAACGGCACCGGTGATCACCACGCCGACGCCGACGCCGACCCCTCCGATCGCACCGTGACGAATAGGTTCTGAGTCACGGCACGGATGCGCGGTACGCCCCAGACCGGGGGCGTACCGCCGGGTCGCGGGAATCGGCGACCGCGCCGTGAGCGGTAGGGTGCCGTGCATGAGCACAGCCAAACTCCACACGAATCACGGCACGATCGAGCTCGAGTTCTTCGACGAGGATGCCCCCAAGACGGTCGCGAACTTCCGCAAGCTGTCCGCCGACAAGTTCTACGACGGCCTCAGTTTCCACCGCGTGATCCCGGACTTCATGATCCAGGGCGGCTGCCCGCTGGGCACCGGCACGGGCGGGCCGGGCTACGAGTTCGAGGACGAGTTCAACCAGCACAAGGTGGAGCGCGGGGTGATCGCGATGGCGAACGCCGGCCCGAACACGAACGGCTCGCAGTTCTTCATCGTCACCACACCGGCGGCGCCGTGGCTGGACGGCAAGCACACGGTGTTCGGCCGCGTGACCGGCGGCATGGATGCCGTCGACGCGATCGAGGCGGTCCCGACCGACGGGCGCGACATGCCGCAGGAGCCGGCGGTGATCGAGACCGTCGAGCTGGGCGAGTAGCGCTCGTGGTCAGGCGGTGGCGCTCGTGATGCGAGGCGCTTGTGATGAGTGATGTGATGAGTGAGATCACGGTCGACAACCCGGCCACGGGCGTGGTGATCACGGCCGTGCCGGTGGCGGGTGCTCAGGAGATCGCTGAGCTCGCAAGCCGCGCCCGCGCCGCGCAGAAGGGCTGGCTCGCGCTCGGCTTCAGCGGCCGCGCCGCGATCATGCTCCGCGCCCGCCGCTGGATGCTGGACAACGCCGAGCGCGTGATCGCGTGCGTGGTCCAGGAGACCGGCAAGACCTACGAGGACGCGCAGGGGACCGACCTCGGCTACACCGTCGAGGCACTCGGGTTCTGGGCCAAGTCGGCCGCGGGTTATCTGGCGGACGAGCGTGTTCGCTTCTGGGGCCACCCGCTGGTCGCCGGGAAGAGGCTCGCGATCCGCTATGAGCCGGTCGGCGTGGTGGGCGTGATCGGGCCATGGAACTTCCCGCTCGTCAACGGCTTCGGCGACTGCATCCCGGCGCTGATGGCCGGCAACACCGTGATCCTCAAGCCCAGCGAGGTGACGCCGCTGAGCTCGCTGCTGATGGCCGAGATGTTCCGCGATTGTGGTCTGCCCGAGGGCGTCTACCAGGTCGCCACCGGTGACGGCGCGACCGGCGCGGCGCTGATCGCAGCCGTCGATTGCGTGATGTTCACCGGCTCCACGCGTACGGGGCGGATCGTCGCCAGGGCTGCCGCGGAGCGGCTGATCCCGTGCCATCTGGAGCTCGGCGGCAAGGATCCGATGATCGTCTGCGCCGATGCGGACGTCGAGAAGGCGGCCAACGCGGCCGCCTATTACTCGATGAACAACGCCGGACAGGTCTGCATCTCGGTCGAGCGGGTGTACGTCGAGGCGCCGGTCTATGACGACTTCGTCAAGCGGGTGACCGACAAGGTCAAGGCGCTGCGCCAGGGCCCGCCGGCGGGTCCGGGAACGGTGGACGTCGGCGCCGTGATCTTCCCGCCGCAGCTGGACGTGATCGACGGGCACGTGCGCGACGCCGTCGCGAAGGGCGCGAAGGTGCTGACCGGCGGGCGCGCCCGCGCTGACGGCGGCGGCCGTTTCTACGAGCCGACGGTGCTGGTCGACGTTGACCACACGATGGAGATCATGCGCGAGGAGACCTTCGGCCCGGCCGTGCCGATCATGCGCGTCGATGATGCCGACGAGGCGGTGCGTCTGGCCAACGACTCGCCATACGGGCTGGAGGCCAGCGTCTGGACGCGCGACACCGAGCGCGGGGAGAAGCTCGCGCGGCGGCTGGAGGCGGGGGTCGTCTGCGTGAACGCGGCGCAGCTGAACTACTACGCGCTCAACCTGCCGATGGGCGGCTGGAAGTCATCGGGGCTGAGCGCCCGTCACGGCGCCGGCGGGATCCGCAAGTACTGCCGCGCGCAGTCGTTGTTCGTGAGCGGTTTCGGCCTCCGGCGCGAACTGTTCATGTTCCCCTACAGCGCCCGTGTGACGCGCATGTTCATGCGCCTGTACCGGGCCATCTACGGGCGGGGCGGAGCGTCGCGCTGAGCCGCGAGCCGGCTCGTGCTGCGCCGCGAGCCATTTGTTACCAACTTGTAACGCCGGCCCTAGATTTGTTAATTCTTTGTAATCCCGCGGCCGGGAAGACCCGTAACTGCGACCGCAGACACGGCAATCCTCCCAACTTCGGGCTTTTTCAGTGCTACTTTGCGAGCGCTCAGGGTTTGAGACGCCCTGGACTGCGCGGGCTTCGATATGTACTCGGGGGCGCATTCCAGCGGCTATCTGCCCTGCTGCACGGCGGCCGGACTGAGCTAGCACGAGAAACGTCGCTCGGACGTGTTCGGTAACCAATACCCGAGTGACGAACAACTACTAGGAGGAAAAGAAATTGGCGAGAAAGGTTTCCCGCGCTGCCCTGGTCGCAGGCCTTGCGATCGGTGCGAGCGGGCTCGTCGCAGTTCCGGCTGCTGAGGCCGCAAACGGTGTCTCCACGGCGAACTACTACGTGAACAGCCCGTCGATCGGCGCGGCCAGCAACGTGACGCCGGAGTCGGCCACCGTCGCGGCCTCGATCGACACGGGCGGCAGCCCGGAGTCGCTGCTGCCGGTCTCGAGTGCAGGCCTGGCGTGGGACGCCTCGGCCGGCATCACCATCAGCAGTGAGAAGTGGGTCGACGGCACGGGCAGCTCCGCCGTCACCGGCAGCGGCAGCTACGCCCCGCTCGACGGCATCCCCGTCAGCGGCGCCAGCTCGGACGTGAGCGCCACGATCACCGATGCCGCCATCAGCAGCATCGGCGATCCCGGGATCGGGGCCACCAGCGGCAAGCCGGTGGCGATCTCCAACGCCGGCGCCGACAACTACTCGGACGTCACGTTCGAGTACGACCCGGTGAACGACTACAACGCCAACGGTGACACGCCCGGTCCCGAGACCGCGTTCGCTCAGGACGTCCAGGTCCCGACGGCCGCCGGCGTCTCGAACGTGTCCGCGACGATTGGCGCGTTCGGCCAGAGCGCCCAGAGCAACACGGGCAACACGCCGCTGACTCCGGGCACGCAGTACTACTACTGGGTCGTCCAGCAGGCCGGCGCGACCGATCAGGCGAGCAACATCGACGTTGCTGCCTGGACGGCGAACACCTCGAACGGCGCTGCTGCGAACAACAGCTACAAGTGCTACCCGAACGCCGCGATTGCCGCGGATCCGTTCCTCGCCAAGTACACCGCGCCGGGTGCGACGGTGACCTACGGCGGCACGACGCTCCCCGCCGATCAGGGCCCGTGCATCTACTACTACGGCAACACCGGCGGCGCGCTGTACTACCAGAGCCCGAACGGCACGTTCACGACGCCGAAGCTCGGCAGCGTGAGCATCGCCAGCAAGGCAACGGTCGCGGGCTCGACGAGCTCGAAGGGCTCGAAGAAGGGCTCGAAGAAGGGCTCGAAGGCCACCAAGGCCACGAAGGTCACGCTGGCGGTCAGCAACGCCAGCGCCTACAAGGCCAGCGGCACGATCGACCTGACCGTCGGCGGCAAGCTCGCCGGCACCGCCAAGTTCAACCTGGCGGCGGGCGCCAAGGGCAACGTCAGCGTGACCCTGACGGCCAAGGGCAAGGCTGCTGTCGCGAAGGGCGAGTCGGCCAAGGTCGCTCCGGTCTCCCAGACCGCGAGCGTGGCCTCGGTCTCCAACTGGGACCAGCCGCTCTCCGGCAAGTCGGTCAAGCTCTAAGCATCAGAGCTCACAGCTGAAGTCAGCTGAAAAGGGGGCGCGGCCTGCGGGTCGCGCCCCCTTTGTTGTTAAGGGGCCTCTCAGAGCCGTGGCGATCAGCCGGCTCGGGCGATCAGCCGAACTGGCCGGTGATGTACGCCTCGGTGCGCGAGTCCGCCGGGCGCGAGAACAGCTTGTCGGTCTGGTCGTACTCGATCAGCGTTCCGATCCGGGTCTCGTCGAGGCTGAAGAACGCGGTCTTGTCGGCGACGCGCATCGCCTGCTGCATGTTGTGCGTGACGATCACGATCGTGTATTGCGACTTGAGCGCGTGGATCAGATCCTCGATCGCGGCGGTGGCGATCGGATCGAGCGCGGAGGCGGGCTCGTCGAGCAGCACGACGTCGGGCTCGATCGCGATCGCGCGCGCGATGCAGAGACGCTGCTGCTGCCCGCCCGAGAGGCCCAGGGCACTCGCCTTCAGCCGGTCCTTGACCTCGTCCCAGAGCGCCGCGCTGCGGAGCGCCTGCTCGACGCGGTCATCGAGGCCGCTCTTCATGCCCAGGTTCTTGGCCGCCCAGGCGATGTTGTCGTAGATCGACTTGGGGAACGGGTTCGGCTTCTGGAAGACCATGCCGATCCGGCGCCGGACCTCGACCCGGTGGGCGTCCGCGCCGTACAGGTCGTGCCCGTGGTAGAGCAGCTCGCCGCCGAGCTTGAAGCCGGTGATCGAGTCGTTCATCCGGTTCAGGCAGCGCAGGAAGGTGCTCTTGCCGCAACCGGAGGGGCCGATCAGGGCCGTTGCCCGGTGCGCGTCGATGTCCATGCTGACCTTCTCGATCGCGCGCTTCTCGCCGTAGTTGACGGATACATCGCGCGCCTGGAAGACGGTCTCGTGCGGGACGGCGGACTCGCTCCCGGCCGCTGGCAGCCCGGACTCGGCAGCACCCTCAGGCGCGGCGCGGTCGGGCAGCTTGAGGCGAGCGCGCCCCTCCTCCGGGGTCTCCTCTGAGGAGCCAATGCTCATAGTCCGCGTTTCCTTTCACTGCGGCGCAGCCACACCCGTGCGCCGATGTTGACAGCCAAGATTACGAGCATCAGGAAGATCGCGGCGCCCCACGCCATGTCGACCTCCGCAGGGACGCCCGAGTTGAGGAGGTTGAGGATCACGACGGGAATGGTCGGGACCGCATGGAGGGGGTTGAGCTGGAAGCTCTGGGTGAACGCGTTTGACAGCAGCAGCGCCGGCGCCGTCTCGCCGGCCGCGCGCGCGACGGCGAGGATCGTGGCGGTGACGATGCCGTTGGCGGCGGTCGGCAGGATCACGCCAATCACTGTGCGCCAATGGGCGATGCCGAGCGCATCCGCGGCCTCGCGCAGCGTGCTGGGGACGCGTCGCAGCGCCTCGACCGTCGCGCGGGCGATCAGCGGAACCTCGACGATCGCGAGCGCCAGCCCGACCGCGAGGGCCGACTGGCCGTGGCGGTTGACGAGCACGCCGTAGACGAAGATTCCGCAGATGATCGTCGGTAGGCCGGCCAGCTGCTCGAGCGTCGTCGTCACGACCATGGCGATGCGCGGACCTGCGAACTCCGAGAGGTAGACCGCGGTCAGCAACCCCACCGGGAACGCCACGATCGTCCCGATCAGGACAACCTCGGCCGAGCCCACGATTGCCGGCCCGATGCCGCCGGTGACGCCGCCGATGCCGCCGTAAGCCGGCAGCTGCGAGGTGAAGAACGACCAGCTCCACTGGCTGAGGCCGTGATAGGCCGCGTAGTAGACCAGGATGCCAAGCACGATCACGGCGAGCGCCGCTGCGGTAACCGTCGCGGTCACCATCGACCGGCTCACCAGCAACCTGCGGCGCAGGTTCCCGCTCGGCCTCAGCGAGTGGTTCGGGTCGGGACCGGTGATCGCGCTCATGCCGTCCTCACCCCCAGCCGGGCGATGCGCTGGGCGAACACGTTGGTGAGGATGCCGATCACCAGCAGGATCGCGGCGAGGTAGAACATCGACGAGCGGTGCAGATCGCTGACGGCGGTCGGGAACTGGTTGGCGATCACGGACGCCTGCGTATAGCCGCCCGAGAATAGGTTCAGGGGTGCGGCCGGGACGCCGCCGACCACCTGGGCGACGGCGATCGCCTCGCCGATCGCACGGCCGAAACCGAGCACGCAGGCGGCGGTGATGCCGGGCCGGGTGGTCGGCAGGACGACGCCGCGGATCATCTCCCAGCGGGTCGCGCCGAGTGCCTCGGCGCCGTCGCGCAGCTCGCCCGGAACTGTCAGGAACAGGTCACGGGTGAGCGCCGCGACGATCGGCACGACCATGATCGTGAGAACGAGGATCGCGGCGAACAGCGAGTTGCCCACCGTCCCGGGCGTCCCGAAGATCGGGATCCAGCCGAAGACCGAGTGCACCCACGGCTCGATGTCGGTCTTGATGAAGGGGCTGATGAGGTAGATGCCGATCAGGCCGATGACGACGCTCGGGATGGCGGCCAGCATCTCGACCAGCGGCCCGATCACGGCCGCGACCCTGCGGGGCGCCATCAGGGCCAGGAAGAGGCCGATCGACACACCCAGGATCGTCGAGAGGAGGATGCTGCCGAAGCCGGTGACGAGCGTGCCGTAGATGAACGTGAGGCCACCGAACTCGTCGGCCGCCGGGATCCACGTCTTGTGGAAGATGAAGCCGAAGCCGAACTTGTTGAAGGCCATCGAGGCGCCGCTCAGCACCTGGTACACGATCGCGATCAGCACCAGGAAGACGAGCAGACCACCAGCCAGCGCGAGCCACTTCAGGGCGCGGTTGGCGCGGGCGTCCGTGCGGTCCAGGCGGCGTCTGCCTTGGCGGCCGGCGCCAGCGATCGGGCTCGGCTCGGTCGTTGCTAGAGAGGACACCGGCGGCGGAGAGTAGACAAATCCTGTTGCATATGTGCGGGAGCTTTACGCCTTATTACAAGCTTTCCAATTCCCAGTAACAACTCGGTAACAAGTGAGGCCTCAGCTTCGCACATCCTTGGACGCATGCGTGTATGGCCGGGCACGCTATGGCCGGACACGCATGTCTCGTCGTGTGCTCGGCGAGCATGAACCCTACTTATTAGTCTTTCGGAAAGGAACCTCATCTTGCAGCTCAAGAGGATGGTGTGTCTGAGCGCCGCCGTGGTCGGCGTTGCGGCCACCGCTGGCGTCGGCGTCGCGAGTGCGTCCGCCAGCATCACTGAGGCAGGATCTTCGCTTGTCTACCCGCTGGTTTACAAGTGGAGCAACGCCTACACCGCTACGAAGATCTCGGCCGCCGCCGGCGGCTCGGGCGTTGGCATCAGCGACATCAGCGCCAGCAGCCCGTCGGTGAACATCGGCGCGTCCGACGCCCCGATGACCTCGAGCCAGTACGGCGCCGACAGCCACAACGCCGTCGAGATTCCCTGGGCGCTGAGCGCGACTGACGTCGTGTACAACATCCCGGGCGTCCACGCCGGCCTGAAGCTCACCCCGACGATCGTCGCCGAGATCTACACCGGCAAGATCACCAGCTGGGGCAGCAAGGCGATCACGTCGCTCAACCCGCGTGTCGCGAAGTCTCTGAAGAAGGCGCCGAAGATCACCCCCGTCTTCCGTTCGGATGGCTCGGGCGACTCGTTCGTGTTCCAGAACTTCATGTTCAAGGGCGCGCCGAAGGTCTGGAGCATCACGCCGTCGACCGCCTTCCCGGGCACCGTCGGCCAGGGCGAGAACGGCAACTACGGCGTCGCCGGCGAGGTCGCCAAGAACGCCGGCGCGATCGGCTACGTCTCGGCGTACTACGCGCTGAGCCAGCACGGCATCTTCGCCGCGTCGCTCAAGAACGCCGCCGGTAACTTCGAGCAGGCCAACGGCGCCACGATCGAGGCGGCCGCCAAGTCCAACTCGACGATCCCGAGCCAGGGCTCGGCCTTCACCTCCGCCGGTGGTGTTGAGATTCAGTACCCGTCCAAGAAGTACAAGACGGCCTACCCGATCTCGACCTACACCTACGCGATCGTGAACAAGGGCGAGTCGTCGATCTCCGGCCTTCAGAACTTCCTGAAGTGGGCCGTGACGACCGGCCAGAAGTACGGCGCAGCGCTGAAGTTCTACCAGCTGCCCGCGAGCATCGTCTCGCAGGACACCAGCCTGATCAACGGCCTCTAGGCCCCAGGCGCAAGCATCTGGAAGTAAGACTCGGGCCCCGGTCGCAAGACCGGGGCCCGAGTCGTTTCCGGGGCCGCTGGGGCCGGCCAGCGGCTTTACCGGTGGTGGTTAGTTCGCCGGGATCGGTCCGGAGGGGCCGACGATGCGATCGAAGCGCCAGCCGCGAAGCTGATCGCGGCTTCCCGCGAGGCCGACGACGACGGCGCCGGTGCGCTGTTCGATCGCGGCCAGCAGCTGGGCCAGGCGGTCACGACGAGCGCGACCGCGCGGCGTGTCGTCAAGTCCGGGGTCGGTCTCGCCGTCCTCCAGGAGCACGGTGACGCGATCCGGGTGGCGTCGCGCGAGCTCTTCGACAAGCTGGTCGTCGGTGTTGTCCCGGTCGACGATGGCGAGGATGTCACTCATGTTGGCAAGCATGCTCCGGTGCAGTTAAACAAGTCTTAACACAGCATAGGAATCGCTTCGAAGTTCTCGCCCGGGCCCAGCAACGGGCCCTCTCCACCCGGACGCCGTACTCTGAGCGGCAGTGCCCGAGCTGCCGGAGGTCGAGATCACCGCGAGGCTGATCGGCGCGGCCACGGCCGGCGCCGAGGTCGAGTCCGTGCTGTCCCCCGGGCTCAACGCCGTCAAGACCTTCGACCCGCCGCTGCAGGCGCTGACCGGCGCGACGATCGCCGGGATCCGGCGCCGCGGCAAGCTGTTCCTGATCGACCTCGACGCCCCCGGTCCCGCTGGACCGGGGGCTGATTACACGCTGCTCGTGCACCTCATGTCAGCCGGTCGCCTGCAGCTGTACGACAAGCGCGCGTCGCTGCGCGACAAGACCTCACGCGTGTTGTTGCGGCTCGCCGGCGGTGACCGCGAGCTGCGCCTGCGCGAGTTCGGGACCAAGCAGCGCGCGTGGGTGAAGCTGCTGCGGCGCGAGCAGGCCGACACCGAGGAGACGCTCGCGGCGCTCGGCCCCGAGGCCTGGCCGCAGACGCCTGAGGCCGGCGCGCTGCGGGCGCTGCTCGCCGAGCCGCGCCCGCTGTACGCGGTCCTGCGCGACCAGCACGTGATCGCGGGGATCGGCAGATCCTGGGTCGACGAGATCCTGCACACGGCGAAGCTCTCCCCGTTCAAGCGCGGCTCCGATCTCAGCGACGAGGACGCGGCGGTGCTGCGCGACGCGATCCACGACCGGCTCGGCGGGGCGGTTGCACACTACGAGGAGACGCTCGCGCTGCCGCTGCCGGACAAGCTGCCGCTGCCGCTCACGGTGCACCGCCACAACGGCGAGCCGTGCCCGCGCTGCGCGACGACGCTCGAGGCGGTCTTCTACGAGGACTACGTCATGTGTTACTGCCCGCACTGCCAGACCGAGGACAGGGTGCTGAAGGACAGGCGGCTGAGCCGGCTGCTGAAATAGCTCCATGGCGAACGCAGCGCCGTCGCGTGATCTGTTTCCGGGGGAGGAGCTGATCTCTGAGGGCTTGGCCGCGCTTGCCGCCAGAGAGGAGACGGTGGCATCGCTGCTGGTTTCGATGGCTTCGCGGCGGTTGACCGCGCTTGGGGATGTCGTCGCCGAGCCGTTCGCCGACCCGGAGCGCAGGCTCTACCTCATGCTCGAGGGCGAACTGGGAACAGCGGCGCACAGCCGCTATAACGCGCTGGTCAGACAGCTGCTGTCCTACTGCTCGGCCAAGGAGCAGGATGCGCGCCGACGCAAGCGCTGAGAGCGTCGAGCGGCTTCTGCAGGCGCTTGGCCGTC
>WQWK01000034.1 GCA_009785395.1 Conexibacteraceae bacterium | reverse complement strand
CGGCCGCCGGCCTGGAGGCCGCGATCGTCCTCAGCGGCATCACGACGCTCGCGGAAGCGCAGGCCGCGACCGATCCGGCACCGGTCGCGATCGGGCAGGATCTGGCGACGCTCGTACTCTCGGTCTGAATGCTCTCGCTCTCGATCAAGCTCAGGATCGCTCAGGCGGTCGGCGCGCTCGTCCGGGCGACACGGCGTGGCGGCGGTACCAGCCTGCCTGGAAAAGTGCTGCTCAGGCTCGAGCCGCAGGCGATCAACGAGCTCTCAGGGCGACTCTCGCAGGGCAGCGCCGTGATCTCCGCGACCAACGGCAAGACGACGACGGCGACGATCACGGCCAAGATCCTCGGGCGCGCCGGGCGGACACTGGTGCACAACCGCGCCGGTGCCAACATGGCCGGCGGCATCGCCTCGGCGCTGCTGGCCGCGTCCCACGGCGAGCGTGAGATAGCGGGTGACACCGGCCTGTTCGAGGTCGACGAGTTCTGGCTCGACACGGTCACCGCCCAGGCGCGGCCACGGGCGATCCTGCTAGCGAACCTGTTCCGCGATCAGCTGGACCGCTACGGTGAGCTCGAGACGATTGCCGACCGCTGGTCCCACGTCGTCGCCGGGCTGCCCGCCGACACCGCCCTGGTGCTCAACGCGGATGACCCGCTGATCGCGGACCTCGGCCGCGAGCGGCTTGGCGTGACGTACTACGGGATCGACGACGACGCGCTCGCGCTGCCTGAGATGCAGCACGCGTCGGACTCCAAGCATTGCCGCAACTGCGGCCACGCCTACGTGTATGACGCGGTCTACATGGGGCACCTTGGGCACTACCACTGCCCCGAGTGCGGCCGGCGCCGGCCCGAGCCCGGAGTTCGGGCCGAGCAGATCAGCCTGCACGGGACCTCATCGGCCGCGTTCACGCTGGTCACGCCCGGCGGAGCGCGCACGGTGTCGCTCAAGCTCCCGGGGCTCTACAACATCTACAACGCGCTGGCCGCCACATCGCTGTGCCTGGCGCTCGGGATTGGGCTCGATGACATCGTGGCGGGGCTGGAGGCCGCCACGGCGGCCTTCGGCCGCGCGGAGATGATCGCCGTCGGCGATACGAGCCTGCAGATCCTGCTGATCAAGAACCCGGCCGGAGCCAACGAGATCCTGCGCACGCTGGCGCTCGAGTCAGACCGGCTCGATGTGCTCGCGATCCTCAACGACAACATCGCCGACGGCCGTGACGTGTCGTGGGTCTGGGACGCTGACTTCGAGCTGCTGACACCGCACCTCCGGAGCGTCACCTGCGCCGGCACGCGCGCGGCGGAGCTGGCTGTGCGGCTCAAGTACGCAGGCGTGCCCGAGGACGCGCTGGCCGTTGTGCCCGACCTCGCCCAGGCGCTTGACAGCGCCGTCGCTGCCGCCAACGGGCAGCTCTTCGCGCTGCCCACATACACGGCGCTCCTGGCGCTGCGCGACGAGCTCTCCAGCCGCGGCTACGTCGGCCAGTACTGGGAGGCGGCGGCGTGAGCAGCGTGATCTGGCACGACATCGAATGCGGGCGCTACACGGAGGACCTGCAACTGTGGCTGCGTCTTGCCGCCGAGCGAGCGACCGGGGATCAGCCCGTGCTCGACGTCGGGGCCGGCACCGGCCGGGTGGCGATCCGGCTTGCGCAGGCAGGCCATCCGATCGTCGCGCTCGACACCGACCCTGAGCTCCTCGCAGAGCTTCGCAACCGCGCCGGTGAGCTCCCGGTGGAGACCGTCTGCGCCGATGCGCGCGCGTTCTCGCTCCCGGGGCGCAGCTTCCCGCTGATCATCGTGCCGATGCAGACGGTGCAGCTGCTCGGGGGCGAGGGCGGCCGCGTCGCCTTTTTCGAACATGCGGCGCGGCACCTGGCCCCCGGTGGCGTGGTGGCGGTCGCGATCGCGTCTGCCGACGACTTCGAGGAGTTCGAGTGGGATGAGGGCGACTCATCGCCGATGCCGGACATCGCCGAGGTCGACGCCCGCGCCTACTTCAGCCAACCGCTCTCCGTGCGGCGCCGGGACGACACGTTCGTACTCGAGCGCCGCCGCGACGTGGTCGACGGCGACGGCGCCCGCAGCACCAGCACGGACCGGATCGCGCTGGACATCGTGACGGTTCAAGGTGTGAAGGAGGCCGGCCGGCGGGCCGGCCTCCACCCCGTCGCGGTTTGCCAGATCCCGCCCACCAGCGACCACATCGGCAGCCAGGTGGTGATCCTCGGTGTCTGAGCGCCTGCGGGTCTGCGCGCTGTATCCAGACCTCATGAACATCTACGCGGATCGCGGCAACCTGCTGATGCTGCGGCGCCGCTGCGAGTGGCGCGGCCTGGGCTTCGAGCTGACCGGCGCCGGCATCGGCGAGCCACTCGATCCTGATGCGGCCGACCTCTTCTATATGGGCGGCGGCCAGGATCGCGATCAGGAGCTCTGTGCGGCCGATCTCTACGAGCACAAGCGTGCAGCGCTTGCCCAGGCGGCGCAGCGCGGCGCGCTGGTGTTCGGCGTCTGCGGCGGCTACCAGCTGCTCGGCCATGCGTATCAGCTTGGCACCGAGGAGCTCCCCGGCATCGGGCTGCTTGACATTCGCACGGTCCGCGCGGACGGGCCGAGGCTGGTCGGAAACGTTGCGATCGCGGTCGGCCTTCCCGGGGCCGAGGGCCGTGTGCTGGCCGGGTTCGAGAACCACGGCGGGCGCACCCATCTCGGTCCCGGCGCCGCCCCGCTCGGGCGCGTGCTGCACGGCCACGGCAACAACGGCCAGGACTCCCAGGAGGGCGCTCGCAGCGGCACCGTGATCGGCACCTACATGCACGGTCCGCTGCTGCCGAAGAACTCCTGGTTCGCCGACTGGCTGATCGCGGCCGCGCTCGACGACGGCGCCGAGCTCGCACCGCTGGACGACCAGCTCGAGCTGCTCGCGCACGCCGACGCGCGCAAGGCGGCTGGACTGTGAGCTCCCGGGCTTCAGTGGCCTCCCGGGTCACGGGTGCCCGGCGCCTGCTCGTGGCGGCCGCCGCAGCACTCACGCTGGGTGGCGGCCTGCTGGCCGGCTGCGGCGCCGGGGGCGCGACTGTGGCGACGACAGCGCCGACCGTGCCGTCGGTCACGGCGGTCAGCACCCCCACGCTCCCGAGCAGCGAGCTGCCCGGGAGCGATCGCCCGATCGTGACACTGGGCGACATGAACACGCCCGAGCAGTTCATCCTCGGCCAGCTGTATCAGCTCGCGCTGCAAAATGAGGGGTACACGGTTGAGCTCACCCGTAACGCCGGTCCGAACCCGGTCAGGCAGAAGGCCGTTCGCAACGGCACGCTCGATATCTATCCGGACTACCTCGGTCAGTGGAACGCCTCGGTTGCGCACCTGCATCACCGTTTCCAGACGCTCGCGGCGTCGTACGGCGCCGCGTCTGCCTACGCGCATAGGCACGGATTCGTGCTGCTGAATCCGACACCCTTCAGCAACACGAGCGGGCTCGCTGTCACCGCTCAGTATGCGCAGCTGAACCACATCAGCTCGATCGCCGGCCTCGCGCGCGGTCCCGGGATCCTCCTCGGTGCGCCGCCCCAGTTCGCGACCGGGCCCGACGGCATGCGAGCACTGATGCGCGCGTATCACCTGCATGCGACGCAGGTCAACAGCGACATCGGCGGCCTTCAGTACGACAAGCTCGACAGCGGGGCCGTCCAGGCCGTTTGGGTGAACACCACCGACCAGGAGCTCGATGGCACGCATTTCCGCCTGCTTGCCGACCCCAAGCACGTCTTCGGTTTCGGAAACGTCGTCCCGGTCACCACACGCAAGGTCCTGCGTGAGGAGGGGCCCGTCTTCGCGCGGACCATCAACCGCGTCGATGCCCTGCTGAGCACTCAGGCGATGCGCGGGCTCAACGCCGAAGAGGGCAACAACGTGCGCAATCCAACCAGCGTCGCACGGCAGTTCTTGCAGGGCGCCGGGATCCTGCCTCCGAGCAGATACGCGCCGGCGCCCACCTAGTGCCCTGACTTCGCTAGGCGCCGCTGGAGCCGAAGCCACCACTCGAGCCGAAGCCGCCGTCGGCGCGCTGACTGGCGCCCAGCGCAGCGACCTCGATCACGCCGGGCATCGCGACCGCCACCAGCACCAGCTGCGCGATCCGGTCTCCGGCCGCCAACTCGCAGGTCACGTCGCGGTCGGTGTTGAGCAGCAGCACCCGCAGCTCGCCCCGGTAGCCGGCGTCGATCAGGCCCGGCGCGTTGACGAGCGCGATCCCGTGCCGCGCGGCGAGCCCGGACCGTGGCAGCACGAGGCCCGCATGGCCCGTGGGGATCTCGACGGCGATTCCGGTCGCCACGCTCGCGCGTGTGCCGGGCTCGAGCGTGACGGGCTCGAGCGCGTACAGATCGAGGCCGGCATCGTGCTCGTAGGCGCGCGTCGGCAGGATCGCGCGCGGGTCGAGCCTCGTGACCCGCAGCGATTCACGCTCCGTCGTCACGCCACTCTGGCGATCTGTGCCCGCTCGGGCGCGGGGATCGCTCGCGGCGGGGCCGCCGCGGGCTCGGCGACGGCAGGCTCGGCGACGGCGAACGGACTGAAGCGCTCCGCGACGGCCGCTGGGAGGCGCACGCTGACGCGCACGCCGTCGGGGGTGTCCTCGCGCACGAGGTCGCCGGCGAGCGTGTGCAGCTCCGCCAGGCGACCGCCCTCGCTGAACGGGATCAGGAGCTCCATCGACCGCAGCCTGCGCGCGAACTCCTGCTCGATCGCGTCCGTCAGGTCGTTGAGGCCCTCGCCGCTGACCGACGAGAGCAGAATTGCGCCGGGGTGGCGGTGGCGCAACTGCGCGCGAGCGTCCGCGTCGATACGGTCGATCTTGCCGAGCACCAGCAGGCGCGGGACGTCGGCGGCGCCGATCTCGGCGAGCACCTCCTCGACCGCTGCGATCATCGCAAGCCGATCATCCTCCTGCGCCGAGCCGTCGACGACGTGCAGGATCAGGTCGGCGACACGTGTCTCCTCGAGCGTCGCGCCGAAGGCTTCCACCAGTTGGTGCGGCAGCTTGCGGATGAACCCGACCGTGTCGGTCAGCAGGTAGTCGCGCCCGCCCGCGCGCATCACGCGGGTCGTCGGATCGAGCGTGTGGAACAGACGGTCGCGCACGCCGACCTCGGCGCCCGTCAGCGCGTTCAGCAGCGTCGACTTGCCCGCGTTCGTATAGCCGGCGAGCGCGACCTGCGGGAAATGCGCGCGCTCGCGTTCGGCCCGCATCACCGAGCGGTTCGAGCGAACATGGGCGAGCTTGCGCTTGAGCGCGGAGATCCGGTCGCGCGCGAGGCGGCGGTCTGTCTCGATCTGGGTCTCGCCTGGGCCTCTGGTGCCGACCCCGCCGCCGAGCCGCTCGAGGTGCGTCCACAGGCCGCGCATGCGCGCGAGGTTGTACTGCAGCTGCGCAAGCTCGACCTGGAGCTTGCCCTCGGCACTGTGCGCGTGCGCGGCGAAGATGTCCAGGATCACGGCCGTGCGGTCGATGACGGGTATCCCGAGCGCCTCTTCGAGGTTGCGCTCCTGGCGCGGTGAGAGCTCGTCGTCACAGGCCACCACGTTGGCATCCGCCCGCTTGATCTCGTCCTTCAGCTCGGCCAGCTTGCCGGGGCCGATGTACGTGTTCGGATGCGGCTGGTCGCGCCGCTGGACGCTCGCGCCGACGGTCGCAACGCCGGCCGTGCGCAGCAGTTCGCGCAGCTCGTCGAGTTGCTCCTCTCCGCCCTCCGGGAATGCGGCGATCATGTAGGCGCGCTGCCGGGCGCGCGGTTGCGGTGTGACTGTGGGAGCCTGCGGCACTGCTCCCGACAGTACAACGCCCAGGGGCCTGGAGTTCCTAAGAGACGACACTCAAAGCGCGCGCAGGCGCTCGACCGCCTCCAGCAGGCGGTCGTCCGGTGTCGTCAGCGAGATCCGGAAGAAGCCCTCGCCGCTGCGGCCGTAGGCGCCGCCCGGGGAGATCACGACCGCCGCCTGCTCGAGCACGTGCGCGCAATACTCGGCCGAGCTTGCGAAGCCGTCCGGAACGGGCGCCCAGATGTAGATCGTGCCCCGCGGCCTGGTGACGCTCACACCGGCCTGTGCCAGCGCGTCACAGACGAGATCACGGCGCCGAGCGTAGACGGCGTTCATGGCGCGGACGTCGGCGTCGACCGCCGGGTCCAGCGCGGCGATGCCGGCGAGCTGGATCGCCTCGAACAACCCCGAGTCGATGTTTGACTTCAGACGCCAGTACTGGGCGATCGCGTCGGCGTTGCCGACGATCGCCGCGCAGCGCCAGCCGGTCATGTTGTAGCCCTTGGACCAGGAGAAGACCTCGACACCGGTCTCCTTGGCGCCGGGCGTCGCCAGGAACGAGGGCGCGACATAGCCGTCGTAGGTGGTCTCGCTGTAGGCGTTGTCATGTACGGCGAGGATCTGGTTGGCGCTCGCGAGTTCGACGACCCGCTCGAAGAACCCCTCCGGGACGGTCGCGCCGGTCGGGTTGTTGGGGTAGTTGAAGAACATCAGCCGTGCGCGCCTGCGGGTCTCGGCTCCGATCGCGCCGAGATCGGGGGCGAACCCGAGCTCCGGCACCAGCGGCATCAGCACCGGCTCGGCGCCGACGAGAATCGGTCCGCCGGTGTAGACGGGATAGCCCGGGTCGCTGGCGAGCGCGACATCGTCGTTGTCCAGGAACGCGAGGTTCAGGTTGAAGATGCACTCCTTCGCGCCGATCGCGGGCATCACCTCGGTGTCCGGGTCGAGCGTCACGCCGAAGCGGCGCGCGTAGAACGCCGCCACGGCCTCGCGGAAGTCCTGGCGGCCGCGGTTGCTCGGATACTGGTGGGTGGCCGGGTCGGCCACCGCCGCCTGAGCCGCGGCGACGATCGGCCCGTACGTCGGCGTATCGGGATCACCGATCCCGAGGCTGATGACGTCGATGCCCGCGGCACGCTTCTCCGCGATTTTGCGCTCGAGCTCGGCGAACAGATACGGCGGGATCTTCTCCAGACGGCTACTCGGTCGCACGCAGCTCCTCCAACAGTTCGTCGGCCAGCGTGCCTCGCATCACGGGCACTGCCCAGCCGGTCAGATTGATGTGCAGATCCTCCCCCACCTCGACGCTCAGCTCACCGCCGTCAAGGATCACGGTGACAGGCGAGTCGCCGCCCGCCAGCACGTGCGCCACGGCCGCACCGGTGGCGCCGGTGCCGCTGGCGAGGTCCTCGCCAACACCGCGCTCGAAGATCCGCGCGCGGATCGTGTCGGGGGCCAGCGGCGTGTACCAGGACACATTGGTCCGGTTCGGGAACACCTCGTTGCGCTCGATCCCCGGGCCGATCGCGGGCAGCTCCAGGTCCTGCAGGGTCGCGAGGTCGGCGACCCGGATCGAGCACTGCGGGTTGCCGATCTTGACGTGTTGAAAGCGCCATGTGTCCCCGTTGGCATGGAGCTCGCCGATGCCGTCCGCGGCCCCGCCCGGATAGTCGTCACTCTGCAGTCGCGCGCGGCCCATGTCGACCGTGCAGGTGGACGAACCGGTGATCGTCGGGCGCACCTCCCCGGCAACCGTGGTGATGCTGAAGGTGTCCACGTCGGTCCAGCCGCGGCGGCGCAGGTACAGCACCGCCTCGCGGGCGCCGTTACCCGAGAGCTCGGCCTCGCCGCCGTCCGGGTTGAAGATCCGCAGATGGGCGACGACCCCGGGCGCGTCCGTCTGCGAGAGCAGCAGGATGCCGTCGGATCCGATCCCGAAGTGCCGGTCGCACAGCTTGCGGATGCGCGCCGGCGTCAGCTCGAACGGCAGCTCACGGTCCTCGACGATCACATAGTCGTTGCCGAGCGCCTGCCATTTCTCGAAGTTCACCGCGCGCAGGCTAGATGATTCGGGCTCTCACCCGCGGAGCCAGATGGCTGCGATCTCGGACGCGACGTCGTCCGCCGGGCGGTCGGTGACGTCCACCGTGATCACGTCCGGAAGCTTGCGCAGCCACGTCAGCTGCCGGCGCGCGTAGTTGCGCGTGCGCCGCTTCATGCCCTCCACGTCGCCCGCCAGCAGATCGTCAAAGCCGAGCGCCTTGCGTGCGGTCGCGCTGGCGCCGGCGGCATGGGCGGCGCGCACCTCCCGCTCGGCGCCGTCCGCGAGCATCGCGTCCACGCGCGCGTCGATCTGCGCGTACAGCCGCTCACGCTCGGCGACCAGGCCGACGAGCAGCGTCGGGTGCCGCGTCGCCCGCGTCCACAGCTCCGACTGCTCCGGGGGGCGCTCGAGCTCACCAGCCTCGTGCAGCTCGAGCGCGCGGACGATGCGATGACTGTCCGTGGGAGCGATCTCGGCAGCCGCCCACGGGGCGCGGGCGCTGAGCACCGCGTGCAGCGCCTCGGGTCCGCTGCGCTCGAGCTCAGCCGTCCAGCGCGCGCGTGCGTCCGCGGCCGGCGGGGGCTTCAACGAGAGCTTCGCGAGCGCCGCCCGCAGGTACAGGCCGGTGCCGCCGACGACGATCGGACGCCGGCCCGCCGCCAGCAGGCCGTCGATCTCGTTGTGCGCGAGCTCCGCGTACTGGCCGGCGCTGAAGTGGGCGTCCACCGGCAGGAACGAGATCAGCCGGTGCTCGAGCTCGGCGCGCTCGGCCGCGGTGGCGGCGCCGGTCAGAACCTCGAGCCCCGCGTAGACCTGCAGCGCGTCGGCCGAGACGGCCACCGGGTCCTCGCCACGGGCCCGCAGGATCTGAGCGAGGGCGATCGCGACGCCGGTCTTGCCGACGGCTGTCGGACCGAACAATGCGATCACCTCTGGGCGCGGCACTGCGGGGCAGTATTGTCCTCGGCGTGAGAAGAGGCTTCGCGAGCGTGCCGGCGTGAAGGTGGCGGGAGCGAAGATCCTGGTGACCGGCGCCACCGGCGGGCTCGGCCAGGCGCTCGCACGCGCGCTGCACGAGCGCGGCGCGGAGCTGATCCTGACGGGCCGTCGACTCGAGCTCCTCGGCCCGCTTGCCGAGGAGCTCGGCGCACGCATGGTGGTGGCCGACCTGGCGCTGCGCCCCGACGTCTCCCGGCTCGCCGACGAGGCCGGTGACGCCGACATCCTCGTCGCGAACGCGGCGCTGCCCGCCACCGGGCGCCTGCTCGATCTGAAGCCCGCTCAGATCGACACCATGCTCGAGGTCGACCTCCGCGCGCCGATCGCGCTCACGCGGTCGCTGGCGCCGGCCATGGTGGCGCGTCGGCGCGGCCACATCGTCCTGATCTCATCGCTGTCCGGCAAGGTGGCCGCAACGTCGTCGTCGATGTACACCGCCGCCAAGTTCGGGTTGCGCGGATTCGCCCACAGCGTCCGCGCGGACCTGCGGGGCACCGGTGTGGGCGTCTCCGTGATCATGCCCGGCTTCATCCGTGACGCCGGCATGTTCGCCGACGCCGGCGTGAAGCTGCCGCCGGGAGTGGGGACCAGCTCGCCGCAGCAGGTCACCGCCGCCGTCATCACCGCGATCGAGCGCAACCGCGGCGAGGTCACGGTTGCGCCGCTGGGCATGCGGCTCGGGGCGAGCCTCGGGGCCGTGGCACCGGGCGTGGCCGCGGTCGCGCAACGGTTCATGGGCGGAGACCGGGTGGCCAGGGGCCTCACCGAGAGACAGATCGCGAAGCGGCCAGATGCCCGGGATCCCTCCGTTTGACCCGGAGACGGGCGGCGGCGCGGCCGCTCGCGCGCTGCGGCTTGCGCTTGCCCCGCGCCCCGTCAGAACCGCGACGACCGCCATCTCCAAGCGTGCCGACCCGCTCCTGCATTCGCTCACGCGCGGGCGCGCCGGCCTGCGGCTGCCGCTGCCGTTCGCGAGCCTCGTCACCACCGGCGCCCGCTCCGGGGAGCTCCGCACGAGCGCGGTGCTCTACTTCAGCGACGGCGACGATGTGATCCTGATCGCCTCAAACTGGGGTGGTGATCGGCACCCCGGCTGGTATCACAACCTCAGGGCGCACCCGCGTGCCGAGCTCTCGCGCGGCGGCCGCTCGGGAACCTACACGGCCACCGAGGTGACCGACGAGGCCGAGCACGCGCGGCTGTTCGCGCTCGCCGAACTGGTCTATCCCGGCTACGGCGACTACGGCGAGCGGACGGCGAGCATCGGCAGGAGGATCCCGATCATGCGGCTGCGCTCGGTCGGCGCGCGCTCGGTCGGCGGGTAGTAAAGACCGGAGCTGGGCCGTTAGGGACCGACGGGCAATCAGTCCCGGCGGGCGCCGCCGTCGACCACGGCGCTGTGCTCGCCCGTGACGGTTACCAGCGCGGCGATGATCTCATCGGCCAGCTGAGCGCCCTGCGAGTCCCGTTCGGGAGTCGCCCGCACCCGCACGACCAGGCAGTTGCCGTTGATCTCCTCAAGCAGCACGCTCGCGGCGCTGCGGGTGGGCACCGAGATGTTCGCGTCGAGGACCGACTGGATGTGCATGAGGCCGACACCGGCGCCGAGCGTGACCTTCACATCGACCGGCTTCGGCTCGCGGATCGGCAGCACCGAGGCTGAGAGCACGATGTTGTTGGGGATCATGACGCGCTCGTCACCACGCGAGAGCGTCGTGTAGAGAAGCCCGAGTGAGGCCACGACACCCTCCTGGGTTCCGGCCAGCACACCGGCCTGCAGCCGCACGCGCTCGCCCAGGCGGAACGGCCGTGCGATCAGGAGCACCATGCCGGCGAACAGGTTGCCGAGCGTCTGCTGGGCCGCGAGACCGAGGACGACGGCTGTGAAGGCACCGCCGACGGCCAGTGCTCCCGGGCCGACGCCGCCGACCGCAAGCGCGATCAGCACCGTGGCGGCGACGCCGAAGAGCCGGATCGCGAACTCGACCGTCCCGGCGGTGGCCGGGTCCATGCGGCGGAACAGCGCCGGCGCAGCCTTCGGGAGGTCACGCGAGCTCAGCCAGCCGATGGCCAGCACCAGGATCACCGCGACGACCGTGATCGGCGTCGTCCACGAACTGTCGGTGTGGCTGTGCGCGACGCTCTTGCCGATGATGACGGCGAGCAGGGCAACCAGCTCGAACATCAGCCGCCGTGCCGCGTGACGCACGGCGTGCCGGTTGAGCTCTCCTTCAAGGCCGGCGGCGGCCCATGCGTCGCTGCGCGTCTCGAACATGCGGTCGAGCACGATGTTGTCCTTGCGGTTGCGGAAGATGCGCCGCATACGGGTGTGACTACCCGCCGGCGCGCGCGACTAGCGACATTTCTCCGGTGAGCGTCTGGCTGGTGGCGCCGGTGATCTCCACCTGCGCGAAATCCCCAGGCTCCCCGAGGCCCTCGAAGTTGACGACCTTGTTGTGGCGGCTGCGGCCGCGCAGACGCGTGGGATCGGTTCGCGACGGGCCTTCCACCAGCACCTCCATGGTGCGGCCGACGAAACGCTGCGCGCGCTCGGTGGCGCGCCGCTGGATCACATCGACCAGGCGCTCGAGCCGCTCGACCTTTACCTCGTGCGGGATCTGATCGGGCAGGTCCGCCGCCTCGGTGCCGCGTCGCGGCGAATAGATGAACGTGAACGCGCCGTCGTAACCGACCTCCTCGGCGACCGCGAGCGTTTCGCGGAAGTCCTCCTCAGTCTCCCCGGGGAAACCGACGATGATGTCCGTCGTGAGCGCGCAGTCGGGCACGTGCTCGCGGATCAGCGCCACACGGTCCATGTAGCGCTCGCGCGTGTACGTGCGCCGCATGCGCTTCAGAATGACGCTCGAGCCGGACTGCAGCGGCAGGTGGATGTGCTCGCAGAGCGCCGGCAGTTCGGCGTGGGCGAGGATCACGTCCTCACGCATGTCCTTGGGGTGTGGGCTCGTGTAGCGGATCCGCTCGATGCCGGGTACCGCATCGACGCGACGCAGCAGCTCCGAGAAGCTGGTGCGGGTGTCGGGCGGAAGGTCGCGCCCGTAGGAGTTGACGTTCTGTCCGAGCAGCGTGACCTCGGTCACGCCGTCGGCCGCCAGGCGCGCGACCTCGGCGATGAGGGCGTCAGGGTCACGGCTGACCTCGCGCCCGCGGGTCGACGGCACGATGCAGTACGAGCAGACACAGTTGCAGCCGACGCTGATCTGCACCCAGCCCTGGAACTCGCGGGCGCGCTTCATCGGCAGGTCGCCGGTGAAGGACTCGAACTCGAAGTACCCCTGTGCCGTGAGCGAGTCGCTTGTCAGGAACTCCGCGAGCTTGTGCACCTGTCCCGGCCCGAAGGCCACGTCCACGAACGGAAACTGCCTGAAGACCTCGTCCTTCACCGACTGGGCCCAGCAGCCGCCGACGCCGATCACGGTGTCGGGCGCGCGGCGTTTGAGCGCGTTGGCCTCGTGCAGATGCGCGATGAAGCGCTCATCCGCCTTCTCGCGGATCGAGCACGTGTTGAACAGGATCAGATCCGCGTCGCGGCGCTCAGCCGCCTCCCTGTAGCCGAGCGACTCGAGCATGCCCTTCATGCGCTCCGAGTCGTGCTCGTTCATCTGGCAGCCAAAAGTCGTGAGGTGGT
>WQWK01000033.1 GCA_009785395.1 Conexibacteraceae bacterium | reverse complement strand
GGAGCTGCAGGCGCGCCGCCCGGATCGCATCCTCGCCACCAACATCGAGTTCTGGGCCGCCGTGGTGCTCGACTTCGCGGAGGTCCCGTCGCTGCTCTACACGCCGATGTTCGCGTGCGCGCGCGTGGCCGGCTGGTCCGCGCACATCCTCGAGCAGAAGCGCGAGCGCCGCATGATCCGCCCGAGCGCGCTCTACGTCGGGGCCGGACCGCGGCCGCTGTCCAGCCTCGAGCGCTGATGCCGGCTCCCCTCGAGCCCTGATGCGGATCCCCCTCGAGCACTGATGCGGGTTCTGCAGCTCTCATGGGAGTACCCGCCGGTGATCGAGGGCGGGCTCGGGCGCCACGTGCGCAAGCTCTCCGAACAGCTCGCCCTCGCCGGCGTGGAGGTGCACGTGCTGACCCGTGGCGGCGGCCGCCTGCCGCTGCAGGAGTCGCGCCACGGCGTGCGGATCCACCGCGTCGCCGAGCCCCCGTTTCCCAAGGATGTCGATGCCTTTCTGCGCTGGGTCGCGGCGATGAACCGACACATGGCCGTGCGCGCCGCCGAGCTCGCCGAGCGCTTCGAGTTCGACCTCGTGCACTCGCACGACTGGCTGGTTGCCGATGCCGCGTGGCGGACGGCCGCCGGCACCGGATTGCCGTGGCTGGTCACGGTCCACGCGACCGAGTACGGTCGTCATCAGGGCTGGGTCCACCAGCACCCGCAATTCCGGATCCACACGGCCGAGCGGCGCATGGCGCGCCGCGCCGATCACGTCCTCACCTGCTCGGCCTACATGGCGAGGCACGTGGCACAGCTCTTCGGCGTCCCGCCGCGACGGATCACCGCGATCCCGAACGGCATCGACCCGAGTGAGCTGATCGCCGCCCCGGAGCCGGAGCTGGCGGCGCTGCGGGCGCGCTTCGCGACGCCGGACGAGCGGCTCGTGCTGCTCGTCGGCCGGCTCGTCTACGAGAAGGGCTTCCACCTGGCGCTCGACGCGTTGGCGCCGATCGCAGGGCGTGACGGGGGCGTGCGGTTCGTTGTCGCCGGAACCGGCACCGCCGAGGCCGAGCTCAAGGCCCAGGCGGAGCGGCTGGGTTTGAGCGAGCACGGCTCCTTCCTGGGCTGGACCGGCGACGACCTGCTGCACTCGCTCTACCGCGTCGCCGACCTCTGCATCGTCCCGTCGATCTATGAGCCGTTCGGCCTGGTGGCACTGGAGGCGATGGCGTCGGGCTGCCTGTGCGTCGTCGCCGACACCGGCGGCCTGCGCGAGGTCGTGCCCGGTGACGGCAGCGTCGGGCTGCGCTTCCGCTCGCGCGACGCCGACGCGCTGCGCGAGATCCTCGAGCGCGTCCTGACCGACGACGCCGCCCGCGCGCGACTGGTCCGCGAGGCACGTACGCACGTGCTGCGCTTCGACTGGGCCGCGGTCGCCCGCCGCACGCTGGACGTTTACGGGACGCTCGTGACGCGGCCGCGGACGCCCGCGTAAGGCCCCTTCGGCCCAGGTCGCCCGAGGTAAGGCCTCGACGCCTTACATAGGCACCTTTCTGCCGATGTAAGGGGTCGCTTCTTAGCTGATCATGAAGGCATGTCAGCGACCAACACACAGAACACTTTCGCGGGCCACGGCCTCGCCACCCGCGCTCACAAGGCCATCCGGCGCATCCGCGAGATCGCCTCCGAGATGGACTACGCCCAGCGCCGCGTGCTGGAGATCCGCACCGGACTGGCGTTCACACCCGAGACCAAGCGCGCGATCGCGCGCGCCGAGATCCTGCGACTGGAGGTGCTTCACGATGCCTGAGACCCTCATCCCCACCGCCCCGCAACGGCAGCGTCGTCACCTCGAGGCGGTTCCGGCCCAGGCGCCCGCCCGGCGCCGTCGCCCCGACCCGCTGTGGACGCCGCTGGCGATCCGCCTGGCGGTCGCAGCGGACACGCCCTCCCTGTGGCGGCTGGCTGCGCTCGATAGCGCGCGGCCACCGGTCGGCACCAGCGTGGTCGCGGAGCAGGGCGGCTCGATCGTCGCCGCCGTCTCACTCGACGGCTGGACCGCGATCGCGAACCCGTTCATCCCCACCGCCGACATCCTGGCGATGCTGCAGCTCAGGGCCGCACAGCTCCGGCGCGCCGGCCTGACCCCCGAGGTCGCCGCCTGAGCGACTCTCCCGGCCGCCGCGCCGCTGCTGCGGCGGCCGGACCGGACCGGGACCCCGCGGCGCACAGAGGCCCGGGTGGGATCACCCACCCGGGCCTCTTCCTTACCTGCTCAGCTCAGACGGCGATCACGCGTGACCGATGCCGTGCGCGCTGTTGCAGGCGCCGGACCCGGTGTCGCTGTAGGTGGTCGGGGTACCGCCGGCGGGGACGAACTTCGGGTCCTCCATGGCGGACTGGTAGTCCCATTTGTAATAGCCGTTGCCCAGCGTGAACTTCATCACGCCGTACCACTGGTCGGCCTCGGCCTGGATCGTCGAGGGGCCCGGGAACGCCGTACCGCTGTTCGGGTCGTTGGCGTTGACGTCGAGTGCCTCACCACCGGTGCCGATGACGAACTCGCGGATACCGTTCTTCGGATCCGCCTGACCGGCCGGGTTCATCGGTGCAAACCGCGCGTACACGTGGTCGTGGCCGTTGAGGATCAGCGTCGCGTGAGCGGCGTAGAGGATCTTCCACCAGGCGTCGGCGGTGTCGCCCTCGTTGCTGTCGCCCATGCCGTTTGCCTCGGCGCCGGCGGTCGAGCTGAACGTCGGCTGGTGCCAGTACGCGGCCACGCAGGGCTCGTGGTTCTGCGCCAGATCCTGCTCGAGCCACTTGGTCTCGGACTCGAACCAGGAGCCGGTCGTGCTGCACCCGCCGGGCTCGTACTGGCACTCGATGTTGAGCGAGATCAGGTGCCAGTCGCCCAGGTTGTAGGAGTACCAGCCGTTACCGCTGCTGCCGTAGTCGCCGGCCTGGCCCTGCTCCTGCGGCGCAGGCTGGACCGTGGTGCCGCCGGACGAGGACGTGACCGTGGTGTCGATCTCCGAGCCGTCGGAGGCGTTGTGCTGGATGCCGTTGTAGTAGTCGAAGTAACCGAGTCCGCGGACGCCGTTCTGGCCGTGGTTGTCGTAGAACTCGTGGTTGCCGGGCGCCGGGCGCTGGATCATCTTGAACGCGCCCCAGTACTTGTCGAACGAGTTCTCGAAGTCCGAGTACGTGCCGTTCTGGTACTGCTCGTCGCCGAGCACCGCGACCAGGGCCGGGTGCATGTTCTCGACCTGCATCGCGGTCGCGTTCTGGGCGGCGTCGCGCGTGTCGGCGGCAGTGCCGCCGGTGCAGACGTCACTCGCCTTCTCGCTGCCCTGCGGGCTGCCGGGCTGGCACGAGATGTCGCCGACGGCGGCCAGCACGGGTGCGGGTCCGGGGTTGTTGTACGGCCAGTCGTTGTCGTTGCTGAACCAGTGGCCGGGGTCAGCGACGACGACGCCGGCGCCCACGCCCAGCACGATCGCCATCAGCCCGGCGAGCACCGCGGCGCGCCGCGAATGCTTCAGCCACGCAAATGTCTTGCGCAATGGAACTTCTCCTCTCAGGGGTACGGATGAGAACACCAAACCTAAAGACTGTGTAATGGCCGCGTGTGATCATCGTGTGAAAAGCCTCACGCGGATGCGGCGCACCGACCACCGGACGAAAGAGGGCCCGGCAACGCATGCCGGGCCCTCCAACTACAACTCCTGAGGAATCAGGCCTACATCATCCCCGACATGTCAGGCATGCCGGCGCCTGCGCCGGGGGCGTCCTTCTCGGGAACCTCGGCGATGATCGCCTCGGTGGTGAGGATGTTCTTCGCGATCGACGCGGCGTTCTGCAGCGCCGACCGGGTCACCATGGCCGGGTCGATGATGCCGGCGGCGATCAGGTTCACGATCTCGCCGCTGGCTGCGTTGAGGCCGTGATCCTTCTTCGACTTGCGGACGTCGTTGACGACGACCGAGCCCTCGAGGCCGGCGTTCTCGGCGATCTGACGCAGCGGCTCCTCGAGCGCGCGGACGATGATCTTCGCGCCGGTCTGCTCGTCGGCGTCCTCGATGCCGTCGACCGAGAGCGCCTTCTGGGCGACCAGGAGAGCGGTACCGCCGCCCGCCACGATGCCCTCCTCGAGGGCGGCGCGGGTGGCCTGCAGCGCGTCCTCGACGCGGTGCTTCTTCTCCTTCATCTCGGTCTCGGTGGCGGCGCCGACCTTGACGACCGCGACACCGCCGGACAGCTTCGCGAGGCGCTCCTGGAGCTTCTCACGATCGAAGTCCGAGTCGGTGTTCTCAACCTCGTTCTTGATCTGGTTGATGCGGCCCTTGATCGCGCTCGACTCGCCGGCGCCGTCGACGATCGTCGTCGTGTCCTTGGCGATCACCACGCGGCGGGCACGGCCCAGCTGCGTGATCTGGGTGTTCTCGAGCTTGAGGCCCATCTCCTCGGTGATGACCTCGCCGCCGGTGAGGATCGCGATGTCCTCGAGCATGCGCTTGCGGCGGTCGCCGAAGCCCGGCGCCTTGACGGCAACGCCGGTGAAGGTGCCGCGGAGCTTGTTGACGACCAGGGTCGCGAGCGCCTCGCCCTCGACGTCCTCGGCGATGATCAGCAGCGGCTTGCCGCTCTGGATCACCTGCTCGAGCACGGGCAGCACGTCACGGACCGAGCCGATCTTCTGGTTGGCGATGAGGATGTAGGGATCCTCGAGCACGGCCTCCTGGCGATCGGTGTCGGTCACCATGTACGGGTTGATGTAGCCCTTGTCGAACTGCATGCCCTCGGTGAACTCGAGGTCCATCGCGAGGGTCTGGCCCTCCTCGACGTTGACCACGCCGTCCTTGCCGACCTTGTCGATCGCGTCGGCGATCAGGTCGCCGATCTCCTCGTCGCCCGCGGAGATCGTCGCGACGCGCGCGATCTGCTCCTTGCCGGAGACCGGAGTCGACTGCTTCTCGATGTTGCCGACGACCTGCTCGACGGCCTTCTCGATGCCGCGCTTCAGGGCAAGCGGGTTGGCGCCGGCAGCGACGTTCTTCAGGCCCTGGCGGACGATCGCCTGGGCCAGCACGGTCGCGGTGGTGGTGCCGTCGCCGGCGACGTCGTTGGTCGCCGTGGCGACCTCGCGGACGAGCTGCGCGCCCTGGTTCTGGAAGACGTCCTCGACCTCGATCTCACGGGCGATGGTGACGCCGTCGTTGGTGATCGTCGGGGCGCCGAACTTCTTGTCGATCACGACGTAGCGGCCCTTGGGGCCGAGCGTGACCTTGACGGCGTTGGCGACCGCGTCGACGCCAGCCTCAAGCGCCTTGCGTGCGTCCGCGTCGTACTTCAGTTCCTTGTGAGCCATTTATCTCTCAGTTCTCTTTTTGACGGGTGGTCCTACTGGACCTTGGCGAGTACGTCGGACTCGCGGAGGACGAGGAGCTCCTCGCCGTCCAGCTTGATCTCGGTCCCGCCGTACTTGCTGTACAGGACCTCGTCGCCGACCTCGACGTCAAGCGCCGTGCGCTTGCCGGTGTCCTCGTTGACCTTGCCGTCGCCGACGGCCAGGACCTTGCCCTTCTGGGGCTTCTCCTTGGCGGTGTCGGGGAGCACGATGCCACTGGCGGTCGTCTCCTCCTCGTCGATCGCACGCACGATCAGGCGATCGCCAAGGGGCTTGAGCTTGAGCTTGCTAGCCATCTATGCAGCCTCCGGGTTCTATCCCTTGAGATTGATGCTTGTAATGCCTGTTTTGGCACTCTCGTATGGCGAGTGCCAACGTTTGCGCACTATAGCCGCTCTGTTAGCAACAGTTGGCGCTCGCTTGTGAAGCGTGCGCTTAGGTTGAGCCGTATACTCGGCCCGGATTCCTGAGTACTGTCCGGGATCGGGAAGGTGAGCGCATGACCACATTCACACCCGCCACGACGCAAGGCGACGTGGTTGGCCGGCTCCAGTTGGAGGGGAGTCGCGCCTCGGTCCGCGCCTATTTCCTGTCGGACCGGACACGTGCGGGTCAGACGTTGCTCGCGCTCATCTGGCTGCTGGACGGCGGTCTGCAGTTCCAGTCCTTCATGTATTCCCGGGGCTTCGTCCAGATGATCACGGCGCTGACCCCGGGCCAACCGACGTGGGTTGGCGACAGTGTCCGCTGGGGGGCAAACACCGCGGGCGGCAACCTGACGCTGTTCAACACGCTGTTCGCGCTCACGCAGGTCGTGATCGGCCTGGGGATCCTCTACAGGCCGACCGCGCGGCCTGCGCTCGCGCTCTCGATCGTCTGGGCGCTGTTCGTGTGGTGGTTCGGCGAGGCGTTCGGGATGATGTTCATGTCGATGGCGGCGCCGCTCACCGGTGCTCCCGGTGCGGTCCTGATCTACGCGCTGATCGCGCTGATCGTCTGGCCGAGCGCCCGGCCCGGAGGCCTGCTCGGCGCCCAGGGCGCCCGGATCGCGTGGTGCGCGCTGTGGGTGCTGATGGCATATCTGTGGCTGCAGCAGCCGAGCAGCGGCGCCGATGCGATCACGAACGCGATCAACGCAGCGCCGTCGGGCATGAGCTGGCTCTCGAGCGTCCAGAACTGGGCGGCGAACGCCGCAACCGGCGACGGCCTGCCGATCGCGCTGGTGATGGCGGCCGTCTCGCTGCTGATCGGGATCGGCGTCGCCGCCCGCTGGCGCGCGCGTGAGCTCCTGCAGCTCTCGATCGTGGTCAGCCTGGCCTTCTGGGTGTTCGGCGAGGGTTTCGGCGGGATCTTCCAGGGCGGTGCCACCGACCCCAACAGCGGGCTGCCGCTGGTGCTGCTCGCCTATGTCATGTTCGGGCTGGTGTCGCGGCCTGACGCGACCCCGGAAGCCGAGCCCCGGGATGCCGACGCAGCCGTCGCGACCGACTGAGCGCGCACCCGTGACGAGGCAGCAGTGGCCGTTGTCGCGCCGCCTTTTGGCAACCCTCATCGCGGCGATCGCAACCGTGTCCCTGATCACGGCGCTCGGGCCGGCGCCCGCGGCCCTCGCCGACGGCGACCCCGGCAGTGACGTCCTCGTCAACCAGTCACTGTTCCTCGCCACTGATTCCGGGATCTCGATTCAGAACCAGCTTCAGCTGGGCCGGCTGATCGCCGCCGCGAATCACGCTGGTATGCCGCTCCGTGTCGCGATCATCGCGAAACCGGATGATCTGGGCGCGGTCGCGCCGCTCTGGGGAAAGCCGCAGACCTACGCGCGCTTCCTCGGGATCGAGTTGTCGCTCGAGTACGCGGGGCGCCTGTTGATCGTGATGCCGGACGGGCTGGGCGTCTACTGGTCCAAGCACAGTGTGAGCGCCCCGTCCGCGGCGCTCAGCCATGTGCCGCACGGAGCCGGCCCGATGCTTGTCACCAGCACCGAGGACGCGATCCGCGCGCTCGCGGCGGAAGCTCACGTGACGCTGCCCGCCAGCGCGGGCGGGACGACCGGATCCGGACCAGCGACACATTCGAGCCAAGCACCGAGCGGCTCGTCCGCCTCGTCCGGCTCGTCCGGCTCGTCCGGCTCGTCCGGCTCGTCCGTCTCGTCCGGTGCGACCGGCACGTCCGGCTCGGGCACTCGCACGCTCGCGTTCATCGTGCTGGCCCTCGTCGTGGTGGGGGCCGCAGCCCTCGCGGTCGTGCTGCGGCGGCGGCCCGCAGCGGCCTCCGCCGCTGCACGGCGGATCCGCGCCGCGCTCGCCGCCAGGCCGCGCATCCTGGCAGCCGTCGTCGGAGTCATCGCGCTCGTCGTCGCCGGTTACGCGGTAGTCCCCAGAGCGTCCCCGGCGCATCGGCTGGCGCGATGGTCAAACCCGCTGGTCGACCCAGGTTCGGCGCTTGCCCGCACCGCGCCCGGGATCCAGCTCACCAACCAGTTCGGCGAGCCCGTCTCGTTGAGCTCGTTCCGGGGGAAGGCGGTGGTGCTGGCCTTCATCGACTCGGAGTGCACGACCATGTGCCCGCTCACCAGCCAGGCGATGCTCGACGCCCAGGCGATGCTCGGATCGGCCGGCAAGCACATGCAGCTCGTCGCCGTCGACGCGAACCCGCGCGCCACCGCGCTTCAGGACGTTCTCTCCTACTCCCAGGTGCACGGCATGCTGCACGCGTGGGACTTCCTGACAGGCTCCCTGCCGGCGCTCACACACGTTTGGCACGAGTACAGCATCTCCGCGGTGATCTCTCGCCGGACGGTCGATCACACACCCGCGATCTTTCTGATCAACCCGGACGGTGAGCTCGTGCGCGAGTACATCGTCCAACAGTCCTACGCAGCGGTCGGGCAGCTCGGACAGGTGATCGCCCGGGACACCGCACGTCTGCTGCGGCCGCGCCCCGCCGTCCACTCGGACCTGTCCTATCGGCTGATTCCAGGCATCTACCCGAACAACACCGCGACGCTGCCCCAGGCCGGCGGCGGGGATTTGAAGCTCGGGCCCGGCGCGCCGCACCTGCTGCTGTTCTTCGCCTCCTGGGACCGCCAGATCACCGACCTCGGCGGCGCTCTGGACAGCCTCAACGCCTACCAGGCGACGGCGAAGCGCGACGGGCTCCCCAAGCTGACCGCGATCGACGAGGGCGCGGTCGAGCCGCGCGGCGGACTCGACTCGCTGCTCCACGGACTCACGAAGCCGCTCTCCTACCCGGTCGCGATCGACGCGACCGGGCGCCTGGCCGACGGCTACGAGGTTGAGAGTGAGCCGTGGCTGATGCTGGTCGGCGCGGACGGAAACATCGATTCGTACTACTCGGTCGCGGCGCTCGGCTGGCCGAGCACCGCCAAGCTCGTCGCGCGCGTGAGGTATTCGCTCAGGTACGCCGCGCTGCACCACGGCAACGCCGGCTCCACGACCACCGGGGCGGTGGCGACCCAGCCGGCGGCGCCGGCGCCGCTCGCGAAGCTCCAACAGCAGTCATCGCAGCTGCTCGGCAACTATCCCGCCTTGGATGCGCGCATCAAGGCCCTCCACGGCTACCCGGTCGTGGTGAACGTCTGGGCCTCCTGGTGCGTGCCGTGCCGGGCGGAGTTCACGCTGTTCCGCACCGCCTCCGCGCACTACGGGACCAGGGTCGCGTTCCTCGGCGCCGCCGCCGACGACTCCATAGGGGACGCCCGCAGCTTCCTCGCTCAGCACCACATCAACTACCCGAGCTACAGCGTGCAGACGAGCCAGCTCACCCCGCTGGCCTCGATCGAGGGGCTGCCGACGACGATCTACATCAGCCCCGCCGGCAAGGTCGCCTACGTGCACACCGGCCAGTACGCCAGCCAGAAGAGCCTGGATCAGGACATCGCCGCGTACGGCCGGCGCTAAACGGTCACGGCCGGGGTTAGGCCGTCACGACCCGGACCGAGCCCGAGCCCGAGCTCACCGAGACGGCGGCGAGGACTGTCCGGGTGGTCACCGAGACGCGCGCCCGCAGGGTGCCGGTCCTGGCGGGGCGCGCACGGATCGTGAGCGTGACGCTGCGGTGAGCCGGGATCGACCGCAGCCGACAGGCGAGCCGGCGCCCGCCGCGGCACACGCCTCCCGGGTAGCGTCCTGAGGCCGACCTGACGGCAGCCGAAAGCGATGTGGTCACCAGCGGCGACGCAACGACGGCAGGCCCGGCGTTGGTCAGCCGGATCCGGTACGCGGCGGTCCCCCCGGACGCGACCTTGGCGGTTGCGCCTGTGACCTTGATCGTGAGCGTCGCCCGCGGCGACACCGCCGGGGCCGGAGCCCGAGTTGTGCCGGGTCCGGCTGGTGGCGGAACGGTCGGCGCCGGGGGCGCCGAGGCGTTGAGCGTTGCCGCGGCCGTCATGTCGCCCGGGTTTTCAAGGAGGTCCGCGCTGGGCAGGGCGACCGTGGCGTTGGCCGTCCGCGCGCCGGCGGCGCCGACCCTGACGACGATCAGGATCACGTGCGAGCTGCCGCTGGCGAGCGAGCCGATGTCGCAGTCGACGATCTGCCCGGACGCCGTGCAACTTTCGCCCGGGCTCGCAGCCGAGACGAACGTCAGGCCTGTCTGCAGCAAGTCCAGCACGGTGAGATCGTGGCTCCCCGCGGCGCCCGCGTTGGTCACGACGACCGCGTAGGTCACGTCCTCGCCGACCGTCGGCGTGGGGTCGGAGACGGTGTTGGTGATCCCGATGCTGACGGCGTTGCCCGCCGTCACCGTGGGGCTCAGGCTGGCGGGCGCGGAGCCGTTGTTCGTGGTGAGGATCATGAGCGTCTCGAGCGTGCCGGCGGTGACCGTCCCCACCACCCACTGACCGGTTGTGGAGTCGTAGCTGCCCTCCGACGGTGTGGCGGCAACGAAGGTTTCGGTCGACGGCACCCGCACCGTCACCACCACGTTCGTCCCGGCGATCCCGGGGTTGGTGTCCTCCACTGTCACGGTGTAGACGGGATTGGTGGTGGACCCGCCAGTCTGCGCCGAGACGAACAGGCCCTCCGGCGACGCGGCGCGCGCGACACCGGCGAGGCCGGCGACACCCGTGACGCTCGCGACACCCGCGAGGCCCCACACCACGAACAGTGCGCACACGGCCGTCACAACCGCGGCCAAACGCCGCGGGATGGATGCTCCCGGTCCCCCCCAAAACCCGATCAAGGTGGCGGCAGGCTAAACCATCACCGGAGCTGAATGCGAAATTCAGTTGTTGGCGCCGCCGAGACCGTGGATGCGGTCACGCAGCTCAGGCGGGTTCTCGATGATCTGGGAGAAGCGCACGACCGTGACGGTGTCATCCATCGCCACCTTGCGGCCATAGATCTGCTCGAGGAAGTGGACCATCTCGTCGACCCGGCGAAACTCGGGGTTGTCGTGTTCGATGTCCCGCGGCGAGAGTTCCTGCACGCGCTTGACCTCGACCTGGTCGATGACGGCGTTGAAGATCTTCTCGCGTGGCGAGTGCTGGTAGCCGATCGTCACCACGACACAGTCGTTCTTGCGGTACTTGTGCGACTTGTCGCCGAGCCGGATCGTGGCCGTCTTGCGGCCACGCCGCAACTGGTCGGCAAACACCGACGAATAGAAGTTCAGAACACGCACGCCGGGGAGCGTACCGGTCCGGCCCGCTGAGCGGCGCGCGATCGCCCGTGTCAGGACGCGGCGCGGCGCGCGATCGCCCGCGCCACGATCTCGCGCTCTCCGGGGTAGGTCAGCGCCACCGCCGCGTGGGCCAGCGGCATCCAGCGCGCCTCCTCGACCTCACGGTCGTGATCGGCCGGATCGCCGGCGCCGTATTCGATCAGGAAGAACTCGACGCGCTTGGCTCGGGGCCGGCCGCGGCGCTCGTAGGTGTACTCAACCACGCCCAGCGACTCGATCAGCTCACCGGTGACGCCTGCCTCCTCGCGCACCTCGCGCGCGGCCGTTTGCTCGGTGGTCTCGCCTCGCTCGGGGTGACCCTTGGGCAGGCCGAGCACCCTGGCGCCACCCGCACCGCGCTTGGTCGGCACGATCACGACGACGTCATCGCCCCGCACCACGACCCCGCCGGCCGAGAATTCGTACTCGGCGCGACCCTCGGCGGACCCGGTCCGGTCACGCGGATCGTCAGTAGACATAGCCCTCCAACGCCTCAGGATCATGCACGGTGAGCCGTCCCCGGCCCTGAGTGATCACTCCCGCACGCTCGAGCGCCGCGAGGAAGCGGCTGGCCGACTCTCGCGAGGAGCCGGCGAGCTTCGCAAGGTCGGCCTGGGTCAGCGAGACCACCACCTCGCTCCCGCCGGGGCTGCCGTCACGGGCCGCCGCCACCATCTGCGCGAGCACCGCCGCCACGCGGCTCTGCACCGTCTGGAACGACTGCCGCGCGAGCCGCTCGTTGGTGTCGCGCAGCCGCTGCGCGAGCGCCGCGATCAGCTTCACGGAGATCTCCGGGTGCTCGCGCATCAGCCGTTGCATGTCCCGCCCCGGGATGCCGATCACCTCCGTGTCCTCGATCACGTCGACGGTCGCCGAGCGCGGCTCGTCGCCGAACATCGCGAGCTCCCCGAAGATGTCGCCGGCGCCGAAGTGGGCGAGCGTGATCGAGCGGCCGTCGATGTGCTGGCGGATCGCACGCGCCAGGCCGCTGCGCACGATGTAACACGTGTCGCCCTCGTCGCCCTCACTGAACACCAGCTCGCCGGCATCGTAGTGGCGCGGCACCGACACCTCGGCGACGGCCGCGAGGTCGGACTCTGACAGCCCCGCGAACGCCGGCACGTGCGCCAGCAGCTCGATGCGCTCGCCGCTCTCCGCGATCTCGGACATAGCCGGAGCGTATAGATCAGCCGGCCGTTAAGTGACCAGCGTCACTCAACGACCCCGAGCGGGCGAGCGTCAATCGACCGCGTCGAGCGCATGCTCGCGGCGCCGCTGACGCAGCCACACCCATAGCCACATCAGCAACGCCGCGACCATGCCCAGCGGCAACAGCACCGCCAGCGTGATCAGACCGACACCCGCGGCGACGACCAGCACCCGGCCTGCGTCGTGGACCGCGCGGCTCAGGGTGAAGCCACCGGACGACCGGTGCCGGACCGGGGTGACCGGCAGGCCACCGGAGTTGATCGACACGGCGACATTGCTGTAGCTGATCCGGTGCTGGAGCGACCCCAGGGTCGTCTCCGCGCTCGCGATCTGCTGCTCGTCGAGCTTGAGCTGCGCCTTGATGCTGTCGATCGCGCCTGTCGTGTATGCGCTCTGGAGCTGTTTGAGCAGTGACGCGCGCAGCGCCCTGTCATCGGCCAGGTGCCGCTGGTCATCGCTG
>WQWK01000032.1 GCA_009785395.1 Conexibacteraceae bacterium | reverse complement strand
GCGAGCTGTCCGACAGGCTCTACGACGAGCTGCAGTTCGAGGGACTCGACACGCTCTACGACGAGCGCGACGCCGGCCCAGGAGAGAAGTTTGCTGATGCCGAACTGCTGGGCTGCCCGCTGCGCGTCACGGTCGGGCGCCGGACGCTGCAGTCGGGCGAGATCGAGGTGCAGGTGCGCCGGGGGCGGGAGACGCGCGCGCTCCCCTTGGAAGGTGCGGCCTCGGCGGTCGCTGAACTGTGGCGCGGCGTCGACTGAGCACCAGACGCCTGCTCGGCATCGATCGGTCCGGCCCCAACCCGGAGGCGACCCGCTCCGACCAGCCACTGCGCCCGCTGACCCTCCCGAACGCGATCGGGCTGGTACGGCTCGCTCTGATCCCGGTTTTCCTGATCGTGGCGTTCTCGTCCTCGGACGGGCGCAGCGCACTCGCTGCGACCCTGTTCGCGATCATCGGCTGGGCCGATTATCTGGACGGCTTCACGGCTCGCCTGACGGGGCAGTACAGCCGGCTCGGCGCGCTCCTGGACCCGATCATCGACCGTCTGCTCGTGATCTCGGGGATGGTGGTGGCGTGGGATTTCCGGCTGCTGCCGCGTTGGGCGCTGGCAATCGTGATCGCGCGCGAGTTCCTCATGCTCCTGCTGAGCCGCTACGCCCTGCGACGCGGGGTCGAGATCAAGATCAACTGGCCGGGTCGGCTGGCTGTGGCCCCGACGATGGGCGCTCCGTTCTTCGCGATGGCGGGCGTCCACTGGCTGGCGCTGGTGATGCTGTACGTCGGATTGGCGCTGGCGCTGACCGCGACATGGCTGTATATCCGCCGCGGGATACGAGATCTGCGCCAACTCTCAAGCTCAGATTGACCCTCGGAGCTTGGGGGTTATACTCGGCGGCGGGCCTGCACCACCTGTTCACACTGCCGCGTTGGCTGCACGGAGGACTGTTCGCATGGAGACCTTTCCAGACATCGGATCGCTGACGGATCAGGAGCTCAAGGATCTGATCAAGGAGCTGACAGATGAGGAGCTCGAGGTTTCCTACCGCCGGCGGATTCTGCACGGCAAGATCGACATCCTCCGGGCCGAGCTGGTCAATCGTCTGCGGCACAAGGGCGAGAGCGGTGAGCTCGTCATCAGCGGGGCCGACGTGCAGCGCCTGACAGACATTCTGACCGGCCGCTATGCGCCGGCGGATGAAGAGCCGGGCGCACAGGCCCAGAACGCCGACTGAGGCCAGGACAGACCTTGGCCCAGCACTGCCCCGAGTGCGGTTTCGCCAACGCCGACGGCGCCAACTACTGCCAGCGCTGCGGCGCATTCATGGGCGGCCCCGATGGAGGCACCGGCGACTCAACCGCCTCCTACCGCATCGGCGACACCGGAGAGTTCGAGGAGGTCCCGGTAGAGGCCGCGCCCGCGCGTGGCGCGATGCTGGTGATCCGCGCCGGCGGCGGCCGCGCCGGTGAATCGTTTCCGCTGGACCGCCCGCGCCTGACCGTCGGCAGGCGACCGGACAGTGACCTGTTCCTCGACGACGTGACCGTTTCGCGTGACCATGCCGTGGTGGCCAAGCGTGGCGAGCACTACTACCTCGATGACTGCGGTTCGCTGAACGGCACCTACATAAACCGGCGGCGGATCGAGTCACAGCGGCTCAACGACGGCGACGAGCTGCAAATTGGCAAATACAAACTCGCCTTTCTGGGGCACTGATGGCGACCGCCGAGAGCAACGATCCCCCGGTCGACCTGCCCGAGCCCGCTCCGCCAGAGTCCGGTCCGCCGCTGCAGAAGGCGGTCACGATCGGCGCCGTCTGCAAGGCGCTCGAGCTTGAGTTTCCGGACATCTCGATCTCCAAGATCCGCTACCTGGAGGACCAGAAGCTGCTCACGCCCCGGCGCACGCAGGGGGGCTACCGGCTATATACGCCTGACGACGTGCAGCGCCTGCGGATGATCCTGCGCCTGCAGCGTGACGAGTTTCTGCCGTTGCGCGTGATCCGTCGGGAGTTGGCCGGCGGGCGCAACGAGCGCGAGGTCGTTTCCAGCGCGGACACGCGCACGCTGCGTCGCACCTCGGTCACGCGGGATCCTGGGGCGCGGTATTCGCAGGACGACGTGGTGGAGGAGACGGGGGCCACGCCGAAGCTGGTGGCCGAACTCGTCGAGTTCGGCGTCATCAAGGGCGACGTGCGCAACGGTGCGCGCTACTTCGACGACACCGAGCGTGAGATCGTCAGGGCTGTGTCCGAGCTCGCCCGCTACGGGGTGGGCGGCCGCAACCTGCGTGTGTTCCGCACCTCGGCCGACCGCGAGGCCCAGCTGCTGCAGAGCATCCTCGCGCCGGCGCTGCGCTCACGCAATCCCGAACGGCGGAAGGAGGCGGTCGAGGCGCTCGAGAACCTCGCCTCGGTGACGACGCACCTCAAGCACCTGCTGCTGATTCGCGACCTGCGCAAGATCGCCACCTGACGAGCGATGACCAGCGCTCGCCCGGATGACGGCGTCAACCTTCGCAGCTATGTCCGCGATATCCCTGACTTTCCCACCCCCGGCATCCTCTTCCGGGACATCACGCCGCTACTGCTCGACCCGCGCGCGCTCGACGCCGCCGTTGCCCGCCTGACCAAGTACGCGCGCGACCTCGAGGTCGACTTCGTCGTCGCTGCGGAGGCCCGCGGTTTCATCCTCGGAGGTGCGCTGGCCCGCGGCCTCCATGCGGGATTCGTACCCGCGCGCAAGCGCGGCAAGCTTCCGGCCGACACCATCCGCTCGGAATACGCGCTCGAGTACGGGATCGACGCGCTCGAGATGCACGCGGACGCGTTCGCCGGGGGTGCGCGGGTGGTGATCCACGACGATCTGCTCGCCACCGGCGGGACGGCACGCGCGCTGGCCGACCTGGTCGGCCGACTCGGCGGCGAGGTGCTCGGCTGCCTGTTCCTCGTCGAACTGACGGCCTTCGGCGGGCGCAAGCAGCTCGAGGGCTACCAGGTGCACTCGCTGATCCAATACGACTAGCCCGGCGCGATGGCGAAGACCATTCGCAGCCGGACCATCGCCGCGACGGTCGACGCCGTCTGGGAGATCGTGGCCGACCCGCACCACCTGCCGCGCTGGTGGCCAGGGGTATCACGCGTCGAGGACGTCCGCGGCGGGCGCTTCACGGAGGTGATCCCGACCCGCCGTGGAAAGCCGGTCCGTCTGGACTTCGTCGTGGTCGAGTCAGAGCGCCCGTACCGGCATGCCTGGACTCAGGAGCTCGCCGGGACGCCGTTCGAGCGGCTCCTCAGCGCCTGGACGACCACGGTCACGCTCGCGCCCGCGGGGGAGCACGCATGCGTGGCCACCCTCGAGGAGCACCAGCAGCTCAGGGGCACGTTCCGTGCCGGGCTGCTGCTTCAGTTCAGGCCTGCGCGCCGGCGCGTGAACGCCGCGCTCGAGGGGCTGTCGGCGCTGTTCTGAGCCGGCTCGGTCCACACGACCCAGGCGACGTGATCCGGCGTGGGGAAGAGCTCGCGGGAGCGAAGATCGCCGGCGGCGCCGTCGGTCCAGGTCAGGGGCGATTCGAGCAGCCTGGGGTCGTAGTCGCTGGGATGGCCCAATGCCTTGGCCAGCGCGCGCTTGCCGACCAGCAGCGAGGAGATGACCTCCTCGTCGTCGAGGCAGCTGTCGAACATGCTGAGCTCGGCGGCGGTGCAGATGGACTCGGCGAACTTGCGGTCCGGCGTTTCAACCACGGCGATGTCGACCCCGAGCGGCGCCGTGTGCCAGGCGAGCATCGCCACCGGCGCGCAATACGCCTGCGAGACGTGGGCGGCGTTCCTGGCGCGCGGATGCGCCCGCGGCAGTGCCCGCAGTTCGGCATCGCTGCTGAAGCCTGTGGCAAGCCAGAAAAGGTCGTATCCCGGTTCCATCGCAGTCACTCCACCTCTGCCGAGCCCTGCTGGGCTCGGTTCGCCCGCTGTTTGCAATCCGTGCAACAGATGAAAGTGCGCGTGTGCGAAGGCTTTCTTCCGACTCTGTTACCGGCGCGTTATGCGCCACCAAGACGGACCCGGCGGCCGCCGAGACGACCGGTTGTTCAGGGGTGCTCGCGGAACGGCCCGGCGAGCACGACCTGGCCCGGGCTGGTCGGCTTCGACTGCGTCTCGAGCGTGATCAGCAGGCGGTTGTAGGCGGTCGCGCCCGCAGGCAGCGCACCCTCGCCGGCGAGCTTGCCGCTGCTGCCGACGAGGTTGGGGAGAAAACCCAGGAGCTTGTGGCTAGACGAGGCGGAGTTCGAGAGCCACACCGCATAGGCGTTGTGCTTCGTGTTCGGGGGAACGCCCTGCGCGTCGATCACCAGGCCGACTGTGCCCTTGACACGAATCACCTGCGCGATCCCGACCGTGGCCTTCGCGCCCGTCGGCGAGGTCAGGTTCAGCTGGGCGAGCATCTGCGTCGCTGTGGTGGAGGTGGAGCCGGTCTGCCCGGAGGTGGGCGTGCCCGACGCGGGCGTGTTGCCGGCGGCGAGGCGATGTGCGGGCGCCGATCCACCCGAATTGAGTACGGCGATCAGGATCACCGCGACGATCGCGACCCCGGCGAGGCCCAGCAGGATCGCGCCGCCGCGGCGCGAGCTCGGTGGGGACGGGGGGCCCGAACTCACGGGCGCGTCAGTGTGCGGCCGCTCGAAGCGGAGCGCCGGTGGAGTTACAGCGGGCCGGTGGCGGTCAGACTCAGTCACGGATGCAGAGGGTAGAGGAGGTTGGATGAGGCGCCTCAGGCCCGGAGGCGCGCCCGGCAGCGGTTATCGTCCCGTACGCATGCACGACCCCGACCTGATGATGCAGAGCCGCGGTTTCGACGCGTTGTACGGGCTGGAGATCCTCGAGCTCGGGCCCGAGCTTGCACGTGGCCGGCTGATCGTCCGGGACGATCACAAACAGCCGCTCGGGCTCGTGCACGGCGGCATCTACGCCGCGATCGCCGAGAGCCTGGCGTCGCTCGGGACGGCCGCCGGTGTGCTGCCGCAGGGCAACGCGGCCAGCGGCATGTCGAATCAGACGAGCTTCCTGCGGCCCGTGATCGGCGGCACGATCCACGCCACCGCGGTGCGCAGGCACGCCGGCCGCACAACCTGGGTGTGGGAGGTCGAGATGAGTGACGACGCCGGGCGCCTATGTGCTCTCTCGCGCATGACGATTGCTGTGCGCGAGCTCCGCTAGTGCCTGGGTCGCCGCGCGCAGGTCCTCGGCCAGGAGCTCCAGGTCCGGCAGTCCGTCGTAGTCCGCGTTCAGCCCGAAGTCGAGACCACCGTCGTAGCTGATGACCGCGATCGCGACCGTCGTGTTGGCCGCCAGCGGGACCAGCGGGTAGGCCGCGCGCATGCGGCGGCCGAGCACGTAGAGGGGCGTCTGCGGGCCCGGGACGTTGGTCACCACAAGGTTGAACAGGCGCTGGCGGGCCTGCAGCCGGGCGGCCTGCGCCACGAGCGTCGGCGACGCGAAGCCCGACAGCTCCGCCAGGGTCTGGGCACCGACGGCCTGCCCTGACTGCTTCAGTTCCGCCATCGCGTCGGAGATCACCGCCAGGCGCTCGCCCGGATCCTCGATGCCGATGGGCAGCGGCGCCCACATCGCTGCGATCCGATTGCCGAGCGCGCCCTGCTCGCCGTCCGCCCGGACCGAGACCGGGACGAGCGCCTTCAACACGAGACCATCGGTCGCCAGCTCGTGGCGTCGCATGTAGGCGCCGAGCGCACCCGCTACCGCGGCGAGGACGACGTCGTTGACCGTGCCGCCCAGCGCGTCCTTGACTTCGCGGAACTCCGCGAGTTGAGCATCGACCCAGGTGAAGCGCCGATGCGGCCCGATCTGCACGTTGAACGGGCTGCGTGGCGCCGGCTCGGCGCTGGACCTGGAGAGCGTGCGGAGGCCGCCGAACGCTCCGGCGATACCGAGCGCCGCCCCGGCACTGCCCAGCGCGTGACGCGGTGCGCGCAGCAGCGCGCGGATGCCGCGCGTGAACTCACCAGGGACAGTCGTGCGTTCGATCAGCGCGTCGGCGAGTAATTGCGCTGGTGTCGGCAGCGGGCGCGGCGCCCAGGGCCGCGGCGGCGGCCCGACCGGCGCCGGGTCCGGGGCCGAGTCGAAGATCACACTCGCGATGTCGACGCCGGAAATGCCGTCGACGAGGGCGTGGTGGGTCTTCGAGATCAGGGCGAAACGGCCGTCACTGAAACCCTCGACAAGCCATATCTCCCACAGCGGGCGGCTGCGGTCGAGCGCCTGCGAGAAGACGCGCCCGGCTAGGCGTTTGAGTTGCACGTCGCTGCCGGGCTTCGGCAGCGACGTGTGCCGGACGTGGAAGGGGAGACGGAACTGCGGGTCGTCCACCCACACGGGGCGCCCCTGCTCGAGCGGCACGAACGCGAGTCTCTGACGGTAGCGGGGAACGAGGTGCAGACGCGCCTCGACGGCCGCAACCAGGTCGTCGTAGGCGGGGGCGGGCCCGTCGAAGATCGCGCAGGCACCCACGTGCATGTGGGCGGCGCCGTGCTCGAGGTGCAGAAAAGAGGTGTCAAGGCCGCTCAGCCGGTCGGGGTGAGACACGCAGGGATTGTCTCAGAGCGCGTGAACGGTCGAGAAAACCTGGCGATTTGCAGCCACAAACAAATCCCTAACACCATTTATGTGACCGACGTCACACACACGCCCAGAGCGGTGCTGCGAGTCTCGGCAACGTCAGAAATCGACCTGCCGAATCGTCTGCGCCCGGTGCGTGACGAGCGGGGGATCCAATGCCAGGTCCATCAGAGGACATCTGGCGGGGGCGAATCGATCGCCGGTCCAAACCGGCTGCACCCGTAGCGACGGTACGTGAGCGCATGTAAGGCGCCGCACGGCCGCCGCGAGCCCGTCAGCTAACTCCGTAGGCGCTGGGTCGAGGATTTGAAAAGGAGGCGCTCAGGGATGAGAGCCAATCGGATTCTGGGCGCGCCTGTCGCGGCCAAGCTTGCTGTTGGCGCGCTGGCCGTAACGCTGTCAGCCGCTGGAGCGATCGTTGTCAGCGACCCCGCAATCGCGTTCGGTGCGCAGACGACCACCACCACGACTACGCATGCGTCGACGACCACCACCCCGGCATCGACGACGACCACGTCCACGCGCCGTCCGGCGCGTAAGCGACACATCGAGACCGGCCTGCTCGTCTCGCACTTTGTCATCAACCACCCCGCGCTCGCGGAGGCCAGCGGCAGCACGGTTGTCGTGCGCGGCCGACTGATGCCGGACGGGCGCCGCGCTCAGGTCAAGCTGCTCGCCCGTGAGGGCCGCCGTTGGCGCGCGCTCGCCAGCGGCCGCACGCGCCGCAACGGCCGCTTCGGCATCCCCTACCGGGTGGAGGGCGGGGGCAGCACCCACCTCCGTGTGCGCTACGCCGGTGGCCGCGGTGCCCGCGCCGTGTCCGCGGCCGCTGGACAGGTCACCGCACTCACGCCCGCCGTCGCGTCCTGGTACTACGACGCCGGCAACACCGCCTGCGGCTTCCACGCCTATTACGGCGTCGCCAACAAGACGCTCCCATGCGGCACACATGTGACGATCTCCTACGGCGGCCGCTCCGTGGTCGCCACCGTCGATGACCGCGGCCCCTATGTGTACGGCCGCAGCTTCGACCTCAACCAGAACATCTCTCGCTACCTCGGCATGTATGGGGTCGCGACGGTGCTCACGTCGATCTGATCGGCAAAGGTCGCGACCGGTCCAGCGGGACCGGTCGCGACGTCGTTCAGCCCGCGAGGCGCAGTCCGCCTCGCGTCTGTGTCTCGCTCATCGCCTGGGCGGCAGGGACCATCTCGCTGGTCACGAGGCCGTGCGTCGAGGTGATCTCGTCGATGACCCGGAACGAACGTGCGATGCGATCGGGCCGGTCGATCACGATCGTGCACACGGGAACGTGGCGCCTGATCTGAAAGATCCTGTCGCCATGTGGCCGGTGATCGCCATGAAAGCCCCAGATGCCGCGCAGCACGGTCGCGCCGGCGGCTTCGGTTTCGCGCTGCAGGCGGTGCACGATCTCCAGGTGCAGCGGGCGCCCGCTCACCCCCATGGCGGCCTGCGAGCTGTAGGTCGTGAGCTTCTGCCACATCGCGAGGCCGTGCTCGTCCGTTCCAGCCGGCTCGTGCGGCGCTGAGATCAGCTCGCCGTCGCGTTTGCAGACGCGCACCCGTTCGAGCGTCATCAGCGGCTCTCGCAGCAGTTCGCCGAGCTCGGGCAGCGCGGTCGCGATGCTCTCGCCGGACCCCACCGCGATCAGCATCATCGGTACGTTCGCGTTGCGGGCGAAGAACTTCGCGCGGTATCGCTGGCCGCCGCGCGTCCCATCGACCCCCAGCAGCACGCTCGCGCCTGAGAGGCCGCGGCGGTGCATGAGCTCGCACAGAGCCACGAATGCGGGGCCGCCGTTCACACGGTCTTGGCGACCGAGGTAGATCGTCAGCTGCACCGCGGTGCCTGGCTCCGCGGGCAGCTGCACCCGCCCGATGCTGCCGGAAAGCAACCGTGCGCGCTCGAGCGTGACCAGCCCGCGGCGCTTGATCTGCAGGAGCGGACCGAGCATCGACTCGATCCGCGTGCGCTCGTCGACGGCGATCGACACGACCGGCAGATCCTCCGACGGCGTGAGCAGCCTGTCGGTGTGCAGGTGGTGCAGGCGTCCGAACCCGTCGGCCCCGCGCAGGATGATGCTCGCGGCCATGCGGTGTTCGCCATAGAGATTCATGAGCTCGTCGGCGAGCAGTCCGCCGGCGGTGCGGTCACGCTCGCCGAAGTAGGTGGTCAGCTTGAGGCAGTCGTCGTTCAAAATGCCAGTCCGATCGTGCGGCCGAGCAGCGCGGCCCCGAACCCGAGCAGAAGGCTTAGCACGGCGTTGATCGCGGCGGGGCGAGGTTCGCCGTCCTCGGCGAGCCGGTAGGTCTCCAGCATCCACGTCGAGAACGTCGTATAGGAGCCGAGCGTCGCGGTGCCGGCGAGCAGCAGCAGATTCCCGCTCGCACCGACACCCGTCAGCACGCCCAGCAGCAGGGTGCCGGTGAGGTTGACTGCGACCGTACCGGCCGGCAGGTCACCACCGGCTCGTCGCGTGATCAATCCGTCGACGATGAAGCGGCCGCTCGCTGCGAGCCCGCCGATCGCAGCGACCGCCAGCCACAGCCAGACAGTCATGCGAGCCGTGCTCTGCGCACGATCGTCGACGCCAGCCAGATGGCCCACAGGCCGGCGATCAGGCTCGCCAGCGAGTATGAGATCGCGAGGCCGTAGCGATCGGCCTCGATCATCTTGAGGATCTCGACCTCCATCGTCGAGAAGGTCGTGAACGCGCCGCAGAACCCGGTCCCCAGCAGCGGCCGCCGGTAGGTGGATTGCGGCAGGCGCTCCTGCAGGCGGGTCGCGAAGTACCCCAGGGCGAAAGCGCCCGCGACGTTGATCGCGAAGATCGTCCACGGCCACGACGTGTCGCTCTGGATGAAGTGCTGCGCCAGCCACACCCGCATCAACGCGCCGACCGCGCCTCCCGCGAAGATCGCCGCAAGTTCCTGGCGGTCGAACTGGCGCATGCGCGGACTCTAATCTCGAGGCATCGCGCTGCGCTCCGTCAGGGCGGTATGCGAACCTGTGTTCGTGCCCGACGGTGTCACTGATCCCCAGGCGCGGGTGGTCGCCCATCTAGACATGGACGCGTTCTACGTTTCCGTCGAACTGCGCAGGCGACCCGAGCTGCGCGGGAGGCCGGTGATCGTCGCCGGCAGCGGCCCGCGGTCGGTTGTCACGACCGCCTCGTATGAGGCGAGGCGCTTCGGTGTGGGCTCGGCGATGCCGGCGTCGCAGGCGCGGCGGCTGTGCCCGCAGGGAGTGTTCCTCCCGCCCGACTTCCCCTACTACCGGGCGGCCTCGAGCGACGTGATGGCGATCATCCGGCGCAACGTCGAGACCGTGGAGGTTGTCGGCCTCGACGAGGCCTATCTGGAGCTCACCGGCCTGCCGGCGCCGAAGGCCGGCATGCGCCGCATCGTCGCCGAGATCGAGCAGCGGACCGGGCTCACGGCGTCCGTCGGCATCGGCCCGAACAAGCTGGTTGCGAAGGTTGCCTCGGACGCGGAGAAGCCGCACGGCTTCGTCGTGCTGAGCCGTGAGCAGGCGTGCGAGCGCTTTTCGGGCGCTCGGTGCAAGCTGATCCCGGGGATCGGCGGCAAGACCGCGGAGCGCCTCGAGCGATTGGGCGTGGGGACGGTCTCCGAGCTGGCGGGCGCGCCGATCGAGATCCTGCGCCAGAGCTTCACCTCGCGCACCGCGCTTCACCTGCAGGCGCTTGCTCGCTTCGAACATGGAGGCGCCGTGAGCGAGGAGCGCAAGGTCGTGTCGGAGTCGCGGGAGCGCACGTTCGATCATGACATCGAGGACCCGGCTGAGCTGGAGGCGATCCTCGGTGGGCTGGTCGACCAGCTGAGCGCCGCGCTGGCGCGGCAGGGTCGCCGCGGACGCACGGTCGGGATCAAGGTGCGGCTCGACGATTTCAGCACGCATACCCGCGCACAAACGCTGCCGGTTGCGGTCAGCGGCGCCGGTGACGTCGGCCGAGTGGCGCTAGAGCTCTTGAGGTCCTTTGATCCGCCGCGTCCGGTGCGCCTGCTGGGCGTGCGCGTGGCCGGGCTGAACTCCGAGGAGGACGAGTCCGAGCAGCTGGCGCTTGCGGTTTAGGGCCGCGGGGCCGAGGCTCCTGTGGCGATGGCTCCTAGTACAGCGCGCTTGCGAGCCGGCGGCGAGCCGCGCGGGCCAGCTCGCTGTCGGCGCCGAGCTCGTCCAGCACGCCGACGATGACCTTGCGGATCTCGTCCCTGGCGCCGTCCGCCGTCGGGATCGCGTCAAGTAGCAGGTCGAGGCCGCGCTCGTTGGCGCCAGCGTCGAGCGCACGGAAGGCTTCGCTCAGGTCCGGACTGCCGGTGCGCTCCAGTTCGATCCGCGCGAGCAGTCCGTCCGCCGCGAAGCTGCCTGAGACGTTACGCAGAATCGCGGCGGCGTCATCGCGTTCGTCGCGAGCGAGGAGCAGCTTGGCGAGGGGCACCGCGGCCTCAGCGTTACGCGGCTCGAGCTCGAGTGCGCGGCGCAGCGAAGCCTCGTCGCCCTGGGCGACCAGTCCCGCGGCCTCAGATGGCAGCAGCGCGTCCAGGAACCGCTCAACAGCATCGGGAGGCTGGGCGCCGACGAACTCCGACACGAGCTCGCCGTTCTTGAACGCCTTGACCGCGGGGATGCTCTGGATCTGAAGGGCGCGGGCCAGCTGTTGGTTGCTGTCGGTGTCAACCTTCGCCAACTCGATCTTGCCCTCGCGCTGGGCGACGGCACGCTCGAGCACCGGGCCGAGTTGGCGGCAGGGCCCGCACCACTCGGCCCAGAAGTCGACGACCACGGGCACCTGCTTCGAGCGCTCGATGACCGCCGTTGCGAATTGCTGCTCGGTGACGTCCATGGCTTGATCGTAGAGTCTTCGCGGTGCCGACCGATTTCAGCATCGCGCGCAATGGAGTCGTGCTGTCAGGTGAGGAGTCGGGAGCGGGACCGGCCGTGCTGCTGCTGCACGGCCTGACGGCGACGCGGCGCTACGTGGTGATGGGGTCCAAGGCGCTCGAGCGTTCGGGCCATCGTGTGATCCAGTACGACGCCCGCGGGCACGGCCACTCGTCGCCGGGCCCGACCCCCGAGGCCTACACCTATGAGCTCCTGGCCGGCGACGCGCTGGCTGTGCTGGACGAGCGTGGGGTGGAGCGGGCGGTCCTCGCGGGCGCGTCGATGGGGGCCCACACGCTGCTGGGAGTGGCACTTCGCCATCCGGAGCGCGTCGCGGGGATCGTCGTCATCACGCCCGCCTACAGCGGTGATGCGGCGATCGAGGCAAGCCGCCTCGATCGCTGGGATCGACTGTCAAAGGGCTTGAGAACGGGTGGCATCGAGGGCTTCGTCGCGGCGTACGGCGCGCCCGCGGCGGCCGATCCCGAACTCGCGCGGACGGTGATCACGGTGATCCGGCAGCGCCTTTCGCAACAGGACCATCTGGATGCGCTGGCCGACGCGCTCCGTGCCGTGCCGCGCTCGCGGCCATTCGGGGGCCTGGATGAGCTCTCCGCGATAGATGTCCCGGCGGTCGTCGTCGCCTCCGACGACGAGCCCGATCCGGAGCACCCGCGAGCACTCGGGATCGCCTATGCAGAGGCGATCCCGAACGCAAGGCTGGTCACAGACCGGCCCGGGAAGTCACCGGTGGCGTGGCAGGGGAGCCAGCTCTCGCAGATCATCGCCGAGGTCGTCACGGCCTCCGGGCTGGGGTAGCCCGGAGGCCGCGTCAGACCCCGTAGCGACGGGTCTCAGCGGACCCTGACGGTGAGGTGCTTGTTCGAGGGCGCCACCCAGGCGTTGCCCCTGAAACGCAGCTTGACCGACATCCGGACGCGCCCGCGGCCAAGGCTGCCGATCCGCGTCGAGGCGCTGTACGTGCAACTGGGCGTAACGGGAGCGAGGCCCTGGAACACAAGGCTCCCGCGGGCGTAGTACGAGATCTGGACGTTGCCCGCGCAGCCCAGCGTGGCCGGAGTTGTGGCGGGCAGCATCAGCTGGCCGCTGACCGTGAACTGCGCCGGTGAGCGCCTGACGGATCGCGGGCTCACGGTGCCCTTCAGGAACGTGTGGGGCCGCGGCCACGGCAGCGTCGTGAAGGCGCCGTCCGGTCCGTAGGTGGTCGAGGTCGACCCGTGGCTGGCAACCAGGCGATAGTGGAACGGGATGCCCGGCTGCAGGCCCGGGATCGTGACGCTCACCGTCACCGGCGCGGTGCCGGCGGGGATCGTCTTGACGAAGCTGTTGAAGCCGTAGAGGCTGGTCACGCCGAAGTCGAACCAGTAGGACGTGGCCTGGTTGTTCGGGTTGATCGTGCCGGTGAGGACGGCCTGGTTGGTGGTGACGCCGGTCGCGGTCACGGCGCCGACGGTGGGGGCGGGGTTGCCGGTCGTCTTGAACGT
>WQWK01000031.1 GCA_009785395.1 Conexibacteraceae bacterium | reverse complement strand
TGTACTCGGACATGTCGATGCGGATCATCGTGTCCTCGTCGCCGAACAGGAACTCGGCGAGCGTGCGGGCGAGCTCGGTCTTGCCGACACCACTCGGGCCCAGGAAGATGAACGAGCCGGTCGGTCGCTTCGGGTCCTTGAGGCCCGCGCGCGAGCGCCGGATCGCCTTGGAGATGACCTCGACCGCGGCGTGCTGGCCGATGACGCGCTTGTGGAGCTCCTCCTCCATCCGCATCAGCTTCGCGGTCTCGGCCTCGGTCAGCTTGAAGACGGGGATGCCGGTCCACATCGAGACGATGTCGGCGATCTCCTCCTCGCCGATCGAGGGGCGCTCGGTCGCCTCACCGGCCTCCCACTGATCGGCCAGCTCCCGCTTCTTCTGCGTCAGGCGGCGCTCCTGGTCGCGCAGGTTCGCGGCCTTCTCGAACTCCTGTGCCTCGATTGCGGACTCCTTCGCGCGGCGCGTCTCCTCGATCTCGTCCTCGAGCTCGCGGTAGACGGGCGGCGAGGTCATCGACTTGATGCGCATGCGCGACGCGGCCTCGTCGATCAGATCGATCGCCTTGTCAGGCAGGAAGCGGTCGGAGATGTAGCGGTCGGCCAGGTCGGCCGCGGCCACCAGCGCCTCGTCGGTGATGTTCACCTTGTGGTGCTGTTCGTAGCGGTCGCGCAGGCCCTTGAGGATCTGGACCGTCTCGTCCTTGGAGGGCTGGTCGACGACGATCTTCTGGAAGCGCCGCTCCAGCGCGGAATCGCGCTCCAGGTACTTGCGGAACTCCTCCAGCGTGGTCGCGCCGATCGTCTGCAGTTCGCCACGGGCCAGCGCCGGCTTCAGGATCGAGGCAGCGTCGATCGCCCCCTCGGCGGCGCCCGCGCCGACGAGGTTGTGGAGCTCGTCGATGAAGAGGATGATGTCGCCGCGCTGGGTGATCTCCTTCATCACCTTCTTGAGGCGCTCCTCGAACTCGCCGCGGTACTTGGAGCCGGCGACGAGGGCGGCCAGATCGAGCGTGTAGATCTGCTTGCCCTTCAGCAGCTCGGGAACGTCGGCGTTGGTGATCCGCTGGGCGAGGCCCTCGACCACGGCGGTCTTGCCGACGCCCGGCTCACCGACCAGGACGGGATTGTTCTTGGTACGGCGGCTGAGGATCTGCATGATCCGCTCGATCTCGGTCTCGCGCCCGACCACCGGGTCGAGCTTGCCGTCCGCGGCCAGCTTGGTCAGGTTGCGGCCGAACTGATCGAGCAGCTTGGATGACTTCTTGCCCTCGCCCGCGGCGCCGCCGGAGCCGGGGGCCGAGCCTGCGCCGGAGCCGCTGCGCTGCCGCCCGCCGGGACCCGAGAGCATGCGGATCACCTCGTTGCGGATCTTCTCGGAGTCGGCGTCGAAGTCGAGCAGAATGCGGGCGGCGACGCCCTCGTTCTCGCGCACCAGGCCGAGCAGGATGTGCTCTGTGCCGATGTAGTTGTGGCCCAGGCTCAGCGCCTCGCGCAGCGCCAGCTCGAGCACCTTCTTGGCGCGCGGCGTGAACGGGATCTGACCGGAGGTGACCTCCTCACCGGACCCGACGATACGGACCACCTGCGCGCGCACGCGTTCGACGGTGATCTCCAGCGACTCGAGCACGCGCGCGGCGAGGCCTTCCTCTTCACGCAGCAATCCCAGCAGGATGTGCTCGGTGCCGATGTAGTTGTGCTTGAGCGTCCGTGCCTCTTCCTGTGCAAGGACGACCACTTGGCGGGCGCGTTCTGTAAATCGCTCGAACATTTCAAGTCTTTCCGTCGCGGGACACGGGGTGGTCGGTCGATTCGTGGTCCTGGACTAAATGAGTCTAACATCGCCCGCCTTCCCGCTCCGCGCGCGAACGGTGTCTTCACGACCCCGACATGCGGGGTTGCCAGCCCTGCTGCGCCGTTTTCCCAGCTAGTTGCGCCAATCGCGCTTTCGGGTCTGTTAATCCCGCATTGCGGGGAACAGCACGACCTCGCGGATCGTCGTGCGGCCCGTGAAGATCATCGCCATGCGGTCGATTCCGAAGCCCAGACCGCCCGTCGGCGGCATCCCGTACTCGAGCGCCTCGATGTAGTTCTCGTCGTAGGGCTGCGCCTCTTCGTCGCCGCTGGCGGCGAGCGCCCGCTGCTCCTCGAAGCGAGCCCGCTGATCGTCGGGGTCGTTGAGCTCAGAGAACGCGTTGGCGACCTCGATGCCGTTGATGAACGCCTCGAACCGCTCGACCATGCCCGCCTCGCTGCGGTGGCGCTTGGCCAGGGGCGAGATCTCGACCGGGTAGTCGAACAGGAATGTGGGCTCGATCAGCGTCGGCTCGACGTGCTTGGACACGAGCTCGTCGACGAGCTGCGGCCATGTGTCGGTCTCCGGCACCGGCAGGCCCCGCGCTGTCATCGCCGCCGCCAGCGAGTCACGATCACGGTGTGCGCGGATGTCGATCCCGGTGCGGGCTTCGATCGCGCCGGCCAGGGTCTCGCGGTGCCACGGCTTCTGGAAGTCGATCGGCCCGTCATAGCCGATCTCCTGCGCGACGGACCCGATCAGCCCCTCGAACAGAGCGGCAGTGTCCATGTAGTCGGCGTAGGCCTCGTACCACTCGATCATCGTGAACTCGGGGTTGTGCTTCGGCGACAGGCCCTCGTTGCGGAAGTTCCGTCCGATCTCGTAGACGCGCTCGAGCCCGCCGACGATCAGGCGCTTGAGGTACAGCTCGCTCGCGATCCGCAGATACAGCTCGCGGTCCAGCGCGTTGTGGTGGGTGGTGAACGGCCGCGCCGCAGCACCGCCGTAGAGCGGCTGCAGGATCGGTGTCTCGACTTCGATGAAGCCGCGCTCGTCGAGGTAGCGTCGCACGGCCGAGATCATGCGCGCCCGAGCGATGAAGACGGCGCGCGTGTCCTCGTTGGACAGCAGGTCGGCCTCGCGGTGGCGGAAGCGGGTCTCGACGTCGGTCAGCCCGTGGTGCTTGTCGGGCGGCGGCCGCAACGACTTGGCGAGCAGCTGGAAGCTGGTCAGGCGCAGCGACAATTCGCCGCGGCGGGAGTTGAAGGCGATCCCGTCGACTCCGATCAGGTCGCCGAGGTCGAGGTCGAGCAGCAGCGCCATCCGCTCCGGGCCGAGCTCGTCGACACGGGCCTGCAGCTGGATCCGGCCCGAACGGTCGACGAGATCGAGGAAGGCCATCTTGCCCTGGCCGCGGCGGGCAGCCAGGCGCCCGGCCACGCGGTGCGCGATCGCGGTCTCCTCGCCGACGTCGAGGCCCGCGTGCGCCGCACGCACCGACGCGACCGACTCCACGTCCGAGAAGCCGTACGGGAACGGCTCGATTCCGGCCTCGCGCAGCGCCGCCAGCTTGTGGCGGCGCGCCGCGAAGACGTCGAGCTGCTCTTCCTCGGAGTGTTCGTCGCCGGGTTCGCTCATGGGACCAAAGCCCCCGTGCGGCTAGGCGACTTCGATCCTGGAGATCTTGAGCTGACGCTCGCCCTTGGGAGTGGCGAACGTCACCGTCTCGCCCTTCTTGCGGCCCATCAGGGCCTTGCCGACGGGCGACTCGTTGGAGAGCTTCAGCTCGGCCGGCTTGGCCTCGGCGGAGCCGACGATCGTGTACTTGCGCTTGTCGCCTTCGCCGTCGACGACGTGCACGACGGTTCCGACGCGGACGACCTCGTTATCGAGGTCGGAGGCGTCGATCACGGTCGCGGAGCGCAGCTTGTCCTCGAGCGCCGCGATGCGGGCCTCGATCATCGCCTGCTCGTTCTTGGCGTCGTCGTATTCGGCGTTCTCCGAGATATCGCCGAAATCACGTGCCTCCTTGATCCGCGCGGCGACCTCGCGCCGGCGCACGGTCGACATGTGCTCGAGCTCCGCCTTCAGAGTGGCGAGCCCTTCGGGAGTGAGAATGACGTCCTTAGGCATAATCAGAAAACTCGTCGATGGGACAAAAAAGCCCGCGTGGAGCGGGAGTGATCCACAGCAGCCTGTGCGGCGTGGGCGCGGAAGTATAGACCTCCCGTACAGGGTGCCCGTGAGGGCGGCCTTACAAACCGCCGGCGGCGGCCGACAGCTCGGCACCGGCCCCCGCAAACAGAGCGCGTGCAGTCTCGATGTTCGGCGCGGTCTGCAACGCCGCCTGCAGTGCCCCGCGCTCGGCGTGGGTCCCGCCCAGCCGCTCGATGTACCAGGGGTAGAACTTGCGCAGATAGTGGTTCGCGCGCTCCGGCCCCATGTGCTCGACGGCGCGATCCAGCACCCAGTCGAGTTCGGCGACGATCTCCGCGCGTGTGGGCTCGCGCTCCTCCCCGCTGACGAGCTGCTCGAATAGCCACGGGTTGCCGAGCGAGCCGCGCGCCAGCAGGATCGCCTCCGCCCCGGTCCGCTCGAAGGCCTCACGCGCCAGCTCGGCGGACCGCAGCCCGCCCGAGATCAGGACCGGCACCGGCAGCTCCTCCACGAGCCTGGCCGCAAGCTCGTAGTCGGGCTTGCCGGCGTGGCGCTGCGAAGCGTGCCGGGGATGGATGCACAGCCCCGCGACCCCGCCGCGCTCGGCGAGGTCGCGGGCCACGGCGACACCCTTGCCGTCGCCGGGGCGCAGCCCGGTGCGAAGCTTTACGGTGACCGGCAGCCCGCCGCCCCTTGCCGCTGCGCGGGCCACCGCAACGGCACGGTCGGGGTCGTCGAGCAGCGCCGCGCCGGCGCCGGTCTTGCAGACCTTCGGGACCGGGCAGCCCATGTTGATGTCGATCAGGTCCGCGCCGGCCGCGGCGACGCGCTCGGCGGCCGACGCCATGATCTCCGGGTCGGCGCCGAACAGCTGCACAGACACAGGGTGCTCATCCGGGTGGATGCGGAGCAGTTCGGTGCAGGTGCGCTCGTTGCCGTAGTGGACCGCGTGGCTCGAGACCATCTCGGAGACGGCCAGCCCGGCGCCGTAGCGCCTGGCCTGGAGGCGCACGAACCAGTTGCCGATCCCGGCCAGCGGCGCGAGCACGACTCGGTTCGGGATCGTGATCGGACCCAGCGTCCACGGCTCTGTCAGCTCTCTGGCCATCGTGTTCATGGTACGAATCCCGATATGGACCTGAATGCCCTGATCACGCCCTGGCTCCAGGTGATCCGTGAGCGGGTGCCCGATCTCGAGCTCTTCGACGCGCACACGCACGTTGGGGAGCACGACCCCGACGGGATGCACCAGACCCCGGACGAGCTCATGCAAGGGCTGCGCTCCGCAGACGCGCGCGGCTGCTTCGTGTTCCCGATGCACGAGCCGGACGGGTACCCCGCCTACAACGACGCCGTGATCGAAGCCGCCGCGCAGGCCGGCGGTATGTTCGTGCCATTCTGCAGGGTCCACCCCGGATTCGGCGCTCCCGCGGAAGCGCAGCGGGCGCTGGACCGGGGGGCCAAGGGGATCAAGCTGCACCCGCGCGCGGAGCAGTTCACGCTCGATCACCCGGACGTGCCGGCGCTGTTCGCCATCGCCAACGAGCGCGGGCTCCCGATCCTGGTCCACGCTGGCCGCGGGATCCCCGCGCTCGGGGAGCACGTGGTCGCATACGCTCGCGAGTATCCGCACGCACGCGTGATCCTCGCCCACGCGGGCGTCACCGACCTTGGCTGGATCTGGCGCGCCGCCGCCGATCTGCCGAACCTGCTGTTCGACACCGCCTGGTGGGTGCCGTCCGACCTGATGGCGCTGTTCTCGCTGGTGCCGCCGGCGCAGATCCTGTTCGCCTCCGACGCGCCCTACGGCCACACGCTGGTCTCGGCCGCTGTGCATCTGCGGCTCGCGCTGCAGGCGGGGCTCACACCGGAGCGGATCGCGCTGATCGCCTCCGGCCAGTCGCTGCGCGTGGCGGCCGGCGAGCCCCTGGCCGTGGCCGGGCCGGCCGTCGGCGAGCACGAGCGCGCCGCCCACCTGCTGCTCGACCGTGTAGCCAACCTGCTGCAGATCGCGACCATGCTCGAGTTCCGCACCGGTGACGGCGGTGAGATGGTGGCGCTGGCCCAGCTCGGCTGCAACGTCCCCGACGAGATCGATGACGCACCCGTGTTCGCCGCCATCCGCAGCCTGCTGAGCCACTACGAGGCCGCCCACACCGCGGACCCCGAGGATCGCACGAGCCGTTTCCTGATGATGCTCGCGATGGCCGCCGCCCTCACGCCGGACGTCCCGCTGCCACCGCAGTCCTGATCAGCGCGCGTTGCGCTCCCAGATCAGGCGTAGCCCCGTCAGCGTCAGCAGCTCGTCGATCGCGTCGATCGTGTCCTTGATGAACGGGTACATGGGCGTCGAGAAGCCGCCCGTGGCGATCACGCGCGTGTCGTCGCCGAGCTCGGCGCGCAGGCGCCGCACGATGCCCTCGACCTGGCCCGCGAACCCGTAGGCGATGCCGCTGCGAATCGCCTCGACGGTGGAGCGGCCGATCACGGCCCGCGGCTCGGTCAGCTCGACGTTCGGCAGCTTGGCGGCGCGCTGCGCCAGCGCGTCCAGGGAGATCTCAACACCGGGAGTGATGATGCCGCCGAGGTACTCGCCCTCGGCGGATACGGCGTCATAGGTGATCGCGGTGCCGAAGTCGACGATCACGCAGGTCGAGCGGAAGCGCTCATAGGCCGCGACGGCATTGACCAGACGGTCGGCGCCGACCTCGTGCGGGTTCTCGGTGCGGATCGGCATGCCGGTCTTAAGTGATGGGCCCACGGCAAGCGCCTCATGCCCGAGGTGACGCGCCGCCAGTTCCCGCCACTGGTCCTGCAGCTGCGGCACGGTCGTGGAGACGATCGAGCTGCGGATGTCCGCGAACGCCAGCCGGTGTAGCGCCAGCAGGCCCGCGAGCACCACGCCGAGCTCGTCGGAGGTCGCCTCGCGGTTGGTGGCGAAGCGCCAGTGCTCGGACACCCTGTCGGCCCCGGCGTCGAACACGCCCAGGTGGGTCTGCGTGTTGCCGACGTCGACGACCAGCAGCTTGCCGTCGGTTTGTGCCGGGTCTGCCATCGGCGCTGACTATATGGCCAGCGGCGGTCCGGCGAGGCGGACCTCCTGACCGCCTCCCAGGGCGGCGAGCGAGCCCGCGAGCCGCTCGCCGCCGGGCAACCTCAGATCAGGATCGAGCTCGAGCAGCGGCACGAGCACGAAGCGGCGGCTCGTCACCTGCTCGTGCGGAAGCGTCAGGCGCTCAGACTCGTAGCGGAGATCGCCGAGCAGGAGTACGTCGACATCGATCACGCGCGGGCCGTGGCGGGGGCCGCCGGAAGCGCGCCCGACCTCCGTCTCCACCTCCTTGCAGGCGCGCAGCAGCTCGGCGGGCGCGTGCTCGGACTCGATCTCGATGCACGCGTTGAGGAACTCCGCCTGGTCGAGGATCAGCCCGACCGGCTCGGTGTCATAGGTGGATGAGGAGCGCAACACGCTCACACCGTGGCGCGGCAGCGCATCCGTCGCAGCCTGGAGGTGGGCGCGGCGGTCGCCGATGTTGGACCCCAGGCCGAGGTATCCGCGGCGTCGCGGCGGGGGTGGGTGGGCGGGATTCAAATCGCCGCCGGGACTCACGCCTCGCGCCAGACCTCGACCGAGACCTCGCTGACGTTCAGCGGAATCGGCGGCTCGGGCTTGGCTGCCTTGACCCAGACCGCATGCACCTCGTAGCGCTCGATCAGGCGGTCGGCAACCGCCGTGCAGAAGCGCTCGAGCGTGCGGTACTCGCGCTGCTGGGCGATGAGGTTGACGAACTCGCAGACCTCGCCGTAGTCGACTGTGTCCTCGATGCGGTCGGTGACGGTCGCGTCGGTCTCGCCGACGTCGAGCCGCAGGTCGACGATCAGGCGCTGGCCGACCTCGCGTTCGGCGGCGGTGACGCCCATGTGCGTGTAGAGCGAGAGGCCGCTGACCTCGATCGTGACCTCGGGCTCGGGGTGGCCCTCATCATCCTCGTCGTCGTCGTACTCGTCGTCGTCCTCTTCTTCTTCTTCGAGGTCCTCGTCCGGCTCGTGCGGGTCGGGCTCCTCGGGCTCCTCGGTGGGCATGGCGCGACTCTACCCGTCGAGCGCGGCCGCCGTGACGACGAGCGCGTCGTACAGCGGCGCCACGTCGTGGACGCGGAAGATCCGGGCGCCGCGCTCGTAGGCGATCACGTTGGTCGCGAGTGTCCCGGGGATGCGGTCGTCCAGGTCGCGACCGGTGAGCCTGCCCAGGAAGGATTTGCGACTGGTGCCGATCAGCACCGGTCGGCCCAGCGCGACCAACTCCGGCAGGCGCCGCAGCAGCTCGAGGTTGTGGGCGACCGTCTTGCCGAAGCCGATGCCGGGGTCGAGGATGATCCTGTCTTCGCGGACGCCGTGCGCGACGGCGAACGCCATGCGCTCCTCGAGGAAGGCCTTCACCTCGGAGACGACGTCGTCGTAGTGCGGGTTGTCCTGCATCGTGCGGGGCGTGCCGGCCATATGCATCAGGCAGAGGTCGGCGCTGGCGGCGGCCGTCAGCTCGGCCATCTCCGGCGCCGCCCGCAGCGCGGTGACGTCGTTGACCAGCGTGGCGCCGGCTGCGAGCGCCCGCTCGGTGACCTCGGCCTTGGACGTGTCGACGGAGATGCGGGCGCTGACACCGGCGGCGACGAGTGCCTCGATCACGGGCACGACCCTGCGCGACTCCTCGTCGGCCGCCACCGGATCGGCGCCCGGACGTGTCGACTCGCCGCCGACGTCGAGGATCGCGGCGCCCTCCGCCTGCAGCGTGAGGGCGTGCTCGACGGCTGCGGCTGGATCGAAGTAGAGGCCCCCGTCACTGAACGAGTCCGGCGTGACGTTGACGACCCCCATGATCGCGAAGCGATGGACGTTATGGGCGGATATCCGCCCATAACGTCCATCGCTGGCCGTGTCGTCGCTATCGCTTCGAGTCTGGTTAGGATCCGGCTCCATGCTGTCCCAGGCACGGTACATGGGGAACTTCGCCGAGTTCCTGGTACGGCGGCGCGCCAACGTCCGCACCGACCTGGAGGCGCTCTCCGAGCTCGAACGGCGCGGCGCCGAGCTCGCATCAGGCGGCCTCGCGACAGGCGGCCTGGCACTGCCCCCGGGGCTGGAGCTGCAGTGGCTGGGCGTCTCCGGCTACCGGCTCACCTATGAGCGCCAGACGCTGTTCATCGACCCGTACGTGTCACGGGTCTCGCTGCGGGACGCGCTGACACGCCGAATGGCACTGCCCGACCCGGCGCTGGTGAAGCGCTACCTCGACCGGCCCGCCGGCGAGCGTGTGCTGGCGGTGCTGGTCGGGCACACGCACTTCGACCACGCGTTGGATGCGCCTGCGCTGGCGCTGCGCCACGGCTGCCCCGCCTACGGATCGGAGTCACTGGCGGCGCTGCTACGCCTGCATCGGCTCCCCGAATCCCAGGTGGTGACGGTCACGCCCCACCGCCGCTACGAGATCGGGCCGTTCACGGTCACGTTCATCCCCAGCGTGCACTCGAAGCTGGTGCTCGGATGGCGCGTGCCGATGGACGGTGAGCTCAGCTGTGATCACCTCGACGGCATGTCCGCCGGCGCCTACCGCTGCGGTCGCGTATACGCGATCCTGATCGAGGTGGCCGGTGTGCGCCTGTACCACCAGGGCAGCTCGAACCTGCTCGACGACGAGGTGCCGGGCGGCGGTGTCGACCTGTTCCTCGCCGGCGTTGCCGGGCGCGGTTTCACCGAGCGCTACTGGCAGCGCATCCTCACCCGCCTGCAGCCGCGCGTCGTCGTGCCGACCCACTACGACGACTTCTTCCGGCCGCTCGACGCCGAGCCCGGGCTGACCCTGAACGTGCGACTGGCACGCGTGCCGGAGGAGGTCGCGAACGTCAGCGACTCGATCACGGTCGCGGCGCTGCCTGTGAACGAGGTGTTAAGCGGGGCCGGACCAAGCCGTTAAACGGCGCCAGGCCGGATATACCTGACGTGTGATGGCCCTGGAAAAGCCCCTCACCCGCAGACAGCTGCTCGCGGGCGCCGGCGCAAGCGCCGCAGGCGTCGCTGCGGCATCGGCCTACTCGAGCCTGCCGGCCTGGGCGCGGACCTTCGCACGAGCTGCGAGCAGGGTGCGAACGCCGGGCTCACGCCCGTTCCCGCACCTGCCTGCCGGACACCCGACCCCGGGGCTCGAGCAGATCGAGCACGTGATCGTGCTGATGATGGAGAACCACTCGTTCGACAATCTGCTCGGGATGGTCCCGCACCAGGTCAAGGGCCGCGCCTCCGTCGACGGTCTCAGCACCAGCGGCGGCGCGGTGACCAACTCCAACCCGACGACTGCGACGCCTGCGATTGCGGGCCCGAATATCGTCGCCCAGCGGGCGGCCTCACCCTGCCAGGCCGATGGCGTCGGTCAGGATTGGAACGCATCTCACACCGCCTGGAACAACGGCGCCAACAACGGCTTCGTGCAGGCCTCGAGCACACAGGCGATGTGGTACTGGGACAAGGGGTACCTGCCGGTCACCTACGCGATCGCCCAGCACTACCCGATCGGCGAGCGCTACTTCTGCTCGGTGCTTGCCCAGACCTACCCGAACCGCCGCTTCCTGTTCTGCGGGACCGCCTCGGGGCTGACGGCGACCAACGACTACACCTTCCAGGTGCCCGCGGCGAACGGCACGATCTTCAACCAGCTGCTCGAGCACAGGATCAGCTGGCGCAACTACGTGCAGCCGACCAGCGGGGCGACGCTCGAGGGCAGTCCCCTGATCGTGCCGGAGTTCGCACGCTCGCCCGGGTGTACGAACCGGATGGTGCCGATCAGCCAGTTCTTCAGCGACGCCGCCCACGGCACCCTGCCCGCGTTCTCGTTCCTCGACCCCAACTACAACACCGACTCCGAGGAGAACCCCCAGGACGTTCAAGCGGGCGAGCGGTTCATCGCCCAGGTCGTCAATGCCGTCACCCGCTCCAAGCAGTGGGCCAAGACCGCGCTGTTCATCACCTGGGACGAGCATGGCGGCTACTACGACCACGTGCCGCCGCCGGCGGCGCTCGCGCCCGACAGCATCGCGCCGATCACCGATCCGCAGGCGCTGACCGACCCGAACGCGCCGCTGGCGCCGGGCGGCTTCAACCAATACGGCTTCCGCGTGCCCCTGCACGTGATCTCCCCGTGGGCGCGCGCCAACTACGCCTCGCGGATCGTTCAGGACCACACCTCGATCCTGGCGTTCATCGAGCGCAAGTGGAACCTGCCCGCGCTCAGCTTCCGCGACGCCAACGCCCACCCGCTGACCGACTACTTCGACTTCAAACGCCCCGCTTTCGCAGCACCGCCGAAGCTCTCGGCGGCGCCGGCGATGACACCCGGCCTCGAGCTCTGCAAGGCCGCCGGTCTCGAGCCGCCCGCTGGCACGCCGGGCCTGGCGAGCGTCTTCGGTTAGCAGCGGATCGCGCCCGGAGCCGCCGTCCGCGCCCGGAGCCGCCGCGCGGGGCGCTCTACTCCTCGTCCGGCCAGTGACCGGTGCGGCGCAGGTGCTCGCGCGCCGCGTCCTCCTTGTCACGGTCGCCACGCTCACTCGCGTTCAGGCGCAGCAGCCAGCCGAGCAGCACGACGATCGCCGCCATCACGATCAGGCCGACGCCGGCCGCGCTGAGCACCGAGTCGCGGTCCAGGGACGTAGATACGAAGACGTTGGACTCCTGCGCATTGTCCTGGACACCGCTCAGGTGCCCACCGGACATGATCAGCAGGACGACGCCGCCCAGCACGAGCAGGGCCGGCACGCCCCAGCGGATCAACAGCACCACCGGTGAGGACCGGTGCCGCGCCGGCATCGCCTACTCCGCGGTGCCGCCGGCGAGACCCGGCCGCGGGAACAGCTTCGGAGCAGACTCGCCACTCGAGCGCTCCGGCGCCGGCGGCGCGGCCGGCAGTTGCGGCGGCGGCGGCGCCTCTGATCCGAACACGTCCTCCTCGCTGCCACCCTCGAGCAGCGCGATGAACTGTTCACGCTCGATCGTCTCGCGCCGCAGCAGGATCTCGGAGATCTTGTTGAGCGACTCGCGATGCTCGGCCAGGATGGCCCGAGCCTGAGTGTGCGCCGACTCGACGATGCGGCGGATCTCAAGGTCGATCTCGCGTGCGATCTCGTCGGAGTAGTCGGGCTCGGCGCTGAACTCGCGGCCGAGGAAGGGCTGGCCATGGTCATGGCCGAAGACGCGCGGACCGAGCTTCTCGGACATGCCGAACCGCATCACCATCTGCTTTGCCGTGGCGGTGACCTTCTCGAGATCGTTGGAGGCGCCAGTCGTGATCTCGCCGAACACGAGCTCCTCGGCGGCACGGCCGCCGAGCGTCATCGCCATCGTGTCGGTGAGCTCCGCGCGCGTGGTGAGGAACTTGTCCTCACCCGGCATCGAGATCGTGTAGCCGAGAGCCTGTCCACGCGAGATCACGGAGATCTTGTGGATCGGATCGGAGTTCGGCAGGTAGTGACCGACGATCGCGTGGCCCATCTCGTGGTAGGCCGTGATCCGGCGTTCCTTCTCGCCCATCACGCGAGTCTTCTTCTCGGGGCCCGCGATCACGCGCATGATCCCCTCTTCAAGCTCCTGCTGCGTGATCTCGCGCTTGCCGCTGCGGGCGGCGAGCAGCGCGGCCTCATTGACCAGGTTCGCAAGGTCGGCGCCGGTGAAACCGGGGGTCTGGCCGGCGAGCGCCTCGGTGTCGATCTCACGCGCGAGCGGCTTGCCGCGCGTGTGCACCTCGAGGATCTTCTTGCGCCCGATGCGATCGGGACGGTCGACCACGATCTGGCGGTCGAAGCGGCCCGGGCGCAGCAGCGCCGGGTCGAGGATGTCGGGACGGTTGGTGGCCGCGATCAGGATGATGTTGTCCTTCATCTCGAAGCCGTCCATCTCGACGAGCAGCTGGTTCAGCGTCTGCTCGCGCTCGTCGTGACCGCCGCCGAGGCCGGCGCCGCGGTGGCGGCCGACAGCGTCGATCTCGTCCATGAAGATGATGCAGGGCGAGTTCTGCTTGGCCTGCTCGAACAGGTCGCGCACGCGCGAGGCGCCGACGCCGACGAACATCTCGACGAAGTCCGAGCCGGAGATCGAGAAGAAGGG
>WQWK01000030.1 GCA_009785395.1 Conexibacteraceae bacterium | reverse complement strand
GTACGCCCGTGTCGAAGTCCCTCTGCACGCGAGCCACCACGGCGGCGGCGCGGCGGTCGCTGTCGAAGCGCTCGAGGTCGAGGCCGAGCGTCTCGGCACGCGCCCACAGGTGGGGATCCTCGAGGCGCGCCTGGTCGCCCAGCAGCGCGTCACGCATCTCCCAGAACTTCCCCTGGAGCCCGGCCGCCTCACTCGCGCAGGCCGCGGCCCAGGCACGCGGGTGCGAGGAGCGCACCGGGAAGTGCCTGAAGACCAGGCGCAGCGGCGTCCTCTGCGTGAGCTCGGCCAGCCGCACGTCAAAGGCCGCGCAGTACGGGCACTCGAGGTCCGCGTACTCGATCAGCAGCGGCGCGTCGGCCGGCCCGCGAACGTGATCCTCATCGGTGAGACGCGGTATAGGTGCCGAACGGAGGTCAGCCATCGGACGGCCCGACCGCCGCCTGCGCTCAGACGGCCGCGAGGCCGTCGAAGATCAGATTCGCCCCCGGCAGGTCGCCGGGGGAGTCTGCCTGGTAGCTCCACCTGACCGTCGCGTCGGGGCCGACGATCACGATCGCGCGCTGCGGGAAACCGCCGGGGTGATAGACGCCGAACGCCCTGCAGGTCTCGCCCTTGGGCTCGAAGTCGGAGAGCTGCTCGATCTCGATGCCGAGCTTCTCCCGAAACGCCGTCTGCGACCAGACCGAGTCGCAGGAGACGCCGTACAGCGTCGCCCCCTGCTCGGCGAACTGGTCGCGCAGAGTGTCGTAGAGGCTCAGCTGGTCCGTGCAGACCGGGCTGAAGGCGAACGGGTAGAAGACCAGAACGGTCGTCCTACCCGCCAGGTCGGCCTCCGTGAACGTCTTATCTCCGGCCCCCTTGAGGCTGAAGGACGGTACGGGCGTGCCGACCGGCGGTGGGCTCACTTGCGCAGGCCGAGCTCTTTTACGAGCGACCGGTAGCGCTCGAGGTCCGAGTGCTCCAGGTACCTGAGGAAGCGGCGACGACGGCCGACGAGCATCAGCAGCCCGCGGCGCGAGTGGTGATCCTTCTTGTGAGTGCGCAGGTGATCGGTCAGCTCGTTGATGCGCTCGGTCAGCAGCGCGATCTGAACCTCAGGCTTGCCCGTGTCCTGCGGGGAGTCACCGAACTTGTCGATGAGCTCCGCTTTCTTTTCCTGTGTAAGACTCATTCGACCCCTGAGGCTAGCAGTTCACGGGTGCGTTCCACGTCGCGCTGCATCTGTTCCACCAGATCAGCGGCGCTCTCGAATTTCAGCTCACCGCGCAGCCGCGCCATGAACTCGAGCGTGAGCTGCTGGCCGTAGAGGTCGCCGTCGAAGTCGAGCACATACGCCTCGACCAGCGGCGCCAGATCGTCCCCGAACGTGGGCCGCACGCCGACGTTCACAGCCGCCAGCCGCTCGCCCGCCCGGCATGCGTAGACGCCGTGGCCGGGCCAGACGAGCTCAGCGCCGGGAGCGATGTTGGCGGTCGGGAAGCCGAGGCCGCGCCCGCGGCTCTCCCCCGTGATCACCTCTCCCCGCATCCGGAACGGAGCGCCCAGCAGTTGCGCAGCCTGCTCCACCTCACCGCCGGCGACCAGGGCTCGGATCCGCGACGAGGAGACGGGCGCGCCGTCAGCCTGCACAAGCGGGACGACGCGCGTCCGGAAGCGCGTGTCGGCCGCAAGCTGGGCGGCATCACCCCTGGTTCCACGCCCGAACCGGAAGTTCTCGCCGACCGAGACGTGCGTGGCCCCGAGCGCCCCCAACAGCACGCGCTCGATGAACTCGGAGGCGTCCTGCGCCGCGAAGCTCGCGTCGAACGGGACCACCACCAGCTCCTGCACGCCGAGCCCCGCGATCAGCTCGACCTTGAGATCGAGGCTGGTGAGCAGTCGCGGCGCCCGCGCCGGTGTCACCACGCTGGCCGGATGCGGTTCGAACGTCAGCACGGTGTCGTTGCCCTGGATCACCGCGCGGTGGCCGATGTGCACGCCGTCGAACTCACCCACGGCCACGCGGCGCGGGCGCGGCTCGACATCGCTCAGTGCAGTGACGCGCATCGGGTCAGAAACCCTAACGGCTGTCTGCGGCCGGAATGTGGCGGAGCGCCAGCTCCAGCGGGAGCAGGCGCTCCGAGTCAGCGTCCGACACGTCGAACTCGCCGATCCGCGTCCGCCGCAGGGCCCTGCAGTACGCGTCGCCGAGGTCGGCGATCAGCGAGCGCACGTACGTGCCCGACGAGCACTCGATCACAAAGTCGCGCTCGGCGCCACAACGGCGGGTCTCCTCGAACCGGTACACGGTGATCTGGCGCTCCGGCAGCTCGAACGTCTCCCCCGCGCGCGCCAGCTTGTAGGCACGGCGCCCCTTGATCTTCACCGCCGAGTAGGCAGGCGGCCGCTGCCGCACCTCGCCGGTCGGAAGCGTCAGATCGCCGCTTGGCACGCGGCCGGTCTCGGTGATCTCGCCCTCGGGGTCGCCGGTCGTCGAGGTCGCGCCGAACCGTGCCGTGACCTCGTAGCGCTTGGGCAGCGCCATCACGAACCGCTGGATGCGCGTGGCCCTGCCGACCAGCACGATCAGCAGGCCGGTGGCGAACGGGTCCAGGGTGCCCGCGTGGCCGACCTTGATCCCCCGGCCGAGCCGGCGGCGAGTCTGGGCGACGACGTCGTGTGAGGTGATACCGGCGGGCTTGTCGCAGAGCAGGAGCCCGTCGCCTGCTGGCGCCGCACTCACTCGCGACCCTTCACGAGGGCAGGCTCGTCAGCTGATCGGAGAGCTGCGCGCGCAGGAAGGCGATCAGCTCCTCCCAGCTCATCGAGGTGGTGAATCCGGCGGCGGCCCGGTGGCCGCCGCCACCCTCGGCCCGGGCGATCGCGGATACATCCACCCTGCCGTCGCTGGCGCGCAGCGAGACCTTGCGCAGACGCGCGCCGTCGGGCGCCTCGGCGGCCTCGCCGGGGGCGGCCAGGCGGTCGCGCACCAGCGCCGCCATGGCGGTGCCGCGCACGGCGCGCAGATGGTCGATGACGCCCTCCGTGTAGCTCTCCAGCGCACCTGCTGCCTTGAAGTCCTCGGCGCTCAGCTGCGCTGCGGTCAGGCGCCCATCGTCGTAACGCTCGGCATTGAGCAGCGCGTGTGCGAGCAGGGCCAGCTTGCCGAACGGAACACCTTCGTAGACATGCTGGTAGATCGCGTGCACATCCACCCCGGCCTCGATCAGCTCAGCCGCCATCTGGTGCGCGCGCGGGCCGGTGTTCTCGTACATGAAGCAGCCGGTGTCGGTGATCAAGCCCACGTACATCGCCCCGGCCATCGCCGGTGTCAACTCCACGTCGAGCGCATGGGCGAGCTCCCAGACCATCTCGGCCGTACAGGACGCCCGCGGATCCACGTAGTTGACGCTGCCGAAACGGGTGTTGTCGTGATGGTGGTCGATGTTGAGGACGCGGCCCGAGCCGTCCCGCGGGACCAGCGACTCCGCACCGGGGTTGCGCTCGATGTTGCCGCAATCGAGGAACACGATCGTGCGCCCCACGATGTCGGCCGGTGGCTCGGAGATGAGACCGTCAAGCGGCAGGAACTCGTACTCGTAGGGGAGCGGCAGATCGCTCTGCGCGATGAACATCACGCTCTCATGGCCGAGCGCCATGAGCAGGTGCTGCATCGCAATCAGCGAGCCGAGCGCGTCTCCGTCGGGATGCTCGTGCGTGACGACGATCGGGCTGACGGCGGTGCGCAGCTCCTCGAGCACAGCCGCGCGTCCCGACTCGACGAGGCTCGGGTCGCTCACGCTACTCATTCCCGCGGGCCTCCGGATCGGGATACGCGGGCGCCTCCGGATCGGGGTGCGCGGGCGCCTCGGCGTCGATCAGCTGGGATATCCGCATCCCGCGATCGACCGACTCGTCGTAGTCGAAGACCAGCGCCGGCGTGTGCTTGAGCCGCAGCGCGTCGGACACGCGTCCCTGCAGGAAACCGTGCGCGGACTGCAGGCCTTCCAGGCTGGCGGTGCGCGTCTGCTCGTCGCCGAGCACGCTCACGTACACGCGCGCGTGTCGCAGGTCCGGACTGGTCTTCACCCCGGTGACGGTCACAAATCCGACTCGTGGGTCCTGTAGCTCCTTCGCGATCACGTCCCCGAGAACCTCGCGCATGGCCTCGTCGACGCGCCGCATCCTTGCACCAGCCATCCGATCCCCTGCCGTTTCCGGGTGCCCTTGCTCCCGGTGCTCAGGCGAGCTCGCGCTCGACCTGGCGTGTGGTGTAGGCCTCCATTACATCGCCTTCCTTCACGTCGGCGTAGTTTTGGAGCACGATCCCGCAGTCGTATCCGGTCGCGACCTCGCGAACGTCATCGTTGAAGCGCCGCAGCGAGGCGATCATGCCGTCATAGATGACGGTGCCGTCGCGCACGAGACGCACCTTGTCGCCGCGCGAGAGCTTGCCGTCGACCACGTGCGAACCCGCGATCGTGCCGACCTTGGACGCCCGGAAGATCTGACGCACCTCGGCCGTGCCGACCGCCTCCTCGACCTCCTCCGGGGCGAGCATGCCCTGCATCGCGGAACGGAGCTCCTCGATCGCGCGGTAGATGACCGAGTAGTGGCGGATCTCCACGCCCTCGCGCTCGGCGACGGAGCGGGCGTCGCCCACCGGACGCACGTTGAACGCGAGGATCACCGCGTCGGAGGCGGCGGCGAACATCACGTCGGACTCGGTCACGCCGCCCACGGCGCCGCGGATGACGTTGACGGATACCTCGTCCTGTGGAAGTTTCATGATCTCGTCCTCGATCGCCTCCAGCGAGCCGGCGACGTCGGACTTGACCACCAGGTTGAGCTCCTGCAGGCCGCTGCCGAAGATGTCCTCCAGTGAGATCCGCTTGCTGCGCTGACGCGCGAGCGATTCGGTCTTGAGGCGGTTGGCGCGTTCGCCCGCGAGCTGACGTGCACGGCGCTCGTGCTCGACCACGCGCACGCGTTCGCCGGCCTCGGGAACACCGTCGAACCCGAGCACCTCGACGGGCTCCCCCGGCAGCGCCTGGCCGACGCGGGCGCCGGTGAAGTCGTGCATTGCGCGGACGCGGCCCCAGTGAGCGCCGGCGACCAGCGCGTCGCCGACCTCGAGCGTGCCGCGCATGATCAGGATCGTGACCACGGGCCCCCGGCCCGGATCGAGCTTCGACTCGATCACGGTGCCGGACGCCGCGGCTTCAGGATTGGCGCGCAGCTCCATGATCTCGGCCTGGGCCACGATCGTGTCGAGCAGGTTGTCGAGGCCCTCGCGGGTCCGGGCCGAGACGTCGACGAAGTCGACATCCCCGCCCCACTCGACGGGCTGCAGGCCGAGTTGCGTCATCTCTGTGCGGACGCGGGTCGGGTCGGCCCCCTCCTTGTCGATCTTGTTGACCGCGACGATCATCGGAACTTCGGCGGCCTTGGCGTGATCGACCGCCTCCTGCGTCTGCGGCTTGACGCCGTCATCGGCGGCGACGACGATCACGGCGAGGTCGGTCACCTTGGCACCGCGGGCGCGCATCGCCGTGAACGCCTCATGGCCCGGGGTGTCCAGGAACGTCACCGTGTGATCGTCGTGGTGCACCTGGTAGGCGCCGATGTGCTGGGTGATGCCGCCGGCCTCGCCGGCGGCGACCTCGGTCTCGCGGATTGCGTCGAGCAGGGATGTCTTGCCGTGGTCGACGTGGCCCATGATCGTGACCACGGGGGCTCGCTCGGCGAGATCCTCGTCGGCGTCGTCGAAGACGACCTCGGACGCGGTCTCGTCCTCTGCGTATACGACCTCAACCTCCTTGCCGAACTCGACGCCGAGCACCTCGATCGTGTCGTCGGACAACGTCTGGGTCTGGGTCTTCATCTCCCCCAGCTCCATCAGTTTCTTGACGACCTCCGGGACGCGGACGTCCAGATACTCGGCCACGTCCTTGACGGTCGAGCCCGAGTTGATGCGAATCACGTCGGGCGCCGCGATCGTCTGCGCGGGACGCGACTCGGCCTCCTCGTCGTAAACGCCACGGCGGCGGCGGCCGCGGCGCTGACGGCGCGGCGGCTGCGCGGGACCGCCGCCGGGCGTGCCGGGCGTGGCGGGCGCGCGGCGCGAGGCCTGGGCGTCGATCACGACGCGGCGGCGCCCGCCGGCGTTGCCCGGTGTGCGCTCACCCTGCAGCGAGTCGCGGGTCGGCCGCTTGTGCGCGTGCTCTCCCTCCGCGGCCGCGGGCTTCGCAGCTGCCGACTCGGCGGCGTCGCGCTGCGCGGCGGCCGGCTCGGCAGCGGCGGCCTGCTTGGGCTCCGGCTTGCCGGCGGTCGGCTTCGCAGCGGCCGGCTTGCCGCTGGCGGCGGGCTTCGCGGCCCCGGCAGGCTTGCCGCCGGCGGCTGGCTTGCGGGCGGCCGGCTTCGCAGCGGACGGCTTGGCGGCGTCCGGCTGCGCGGCCTTGTCCGCCGCTGGCCGCGCCTTTGCGGCAGCGGCCGGTTTCGGCGCGCTGCGCGGCTTCGGAGCTTCTTCGGTGGACTTGGTCATGGATCTCTCAGTGTAGGGGCGTGGTTGTTACGGGAAGCGGCCGGGAGCGCGCCTCAGGAGTCGTGCGGAACCTGGTCGGAGCCGGTTCCCTCGAGCGCCTGGTGGGCCTCGATGCCGCAGTAGCGCGAGCCCGGGAGCGCCGCGTTGGGGCAACGCCGGCCGTTGGAGAGGATCGCGTGGCAGCGCCCGCTCGTCTCCTCCTCCTCGTACCCGGTCTCCTCCTCCTCGGCGGCGAACTCGGTCTCCGAGCGGATGTCGATCCGCCAGCCGGTCAGCCGTGCGGCCAGGCGCGCGTTCTGACCCTCGCGGCCGATCGCCAGCGACAGCTGGTCGTCAGGCACGATCACCGTTGCCTGCTTGGCCTCGTCATCGACGAGCACCTCGCGTACGCGCGCGGGCGACAGCGCCTTGGCCACGAACCGAGCGGGCTCGTCGTTGTAGGGGATGATGTCGATCTTCTCGCCCCGCAGCTCGGAGACGACCATGCGCACACGCGAGCCACGGGGGCCCACACAGGCGCCGACCGGATCGACACCGTCGACGTGCGAGACGACCGCGATCTTCGACCGGTAGCCGGGCTCACGCGCCACACCCGTGATCTCCACGAGGCCATCGGCGATCTCCGGAACCTCGAGCTCGAACAGCGACTTGATCAGCTCCGGGTCGCGCCGCGACACGATGATCGACGGCCCCTTGGTCGAGTTCGACACGTCCTTGATCACTGCCTTGATCCGCTGTGAGTGGTCGTAGCGCTCGCCCTCGACCTGCTCGGACTTGGGCAGCAGCGCCTCCACCCGTTCGCGCAGCTGTACCAGCGTGTAGCGCGAATCCGACTGCTGGACGATCCCGGTGATCAGCTCGACGACGCGGTCACGGTACTCCTCGAACATCATGTCCCGCTCGGCTTCGCGGATGCGCTGCAGGATCACCTGCTTGGCGGTCTGCGCTGCGATCCGGCCGAAGTCATCCGGGGTCACGTCCTCGGTTTCGATCTGGTCCTCGTACTCCCTGAGCTTCTCGAGGTCGATCTCGGGCGCCGCCGGCTCCCGCATCTCACCGGTCTCCGGGTCGACGCTCGGCTCCTGGTCGGTTGTCGCCTCGATCAGCAACTGCTCCTCGAGCTCGGCGGGGATCTTGAGCTCCCACACGGTGAAGTCGCCGGTCTCACGATCCATCTCCACGCGGGCATACGGCGCCGAACCCGGCGTCTTCTTGTATGCGGACAGGAGCGCGTCTTCCAGCGCCTCCATCAGCTTCTCCGCGGAGATGTTCTTCTCGGCAGCTAGACCGCGGACGGCCTCAAGGATCTCTTTCGACATCTGTCCTCTCAGTCTCCAGGTACAAGGTTCGAGCGGGCGATCTGGGCGTATGGGATCGAGACGACCCCCTCACCGGCGGCGATCGTGACCTCCTGCTCGGAGGCACCGACCAGCTCCCCCGTCAGGCTCTTGTGGCCATCGCGCGCCTCACGCAGACGCAGCCGCGCACGGTGGCCGAGGAAGCGGCGGAAGTGCTGGGGCTTTGTCAGCGGCCGGTCCTCGCCCGGTGACGAAACCTCGATCGCATACCGCTCCCGGTACTCCGTCAGCAGGTTTGTGACGTGCTCGCAGTGCGCGAAGGTGACCCCGTCCGGGTGGTCGATGAACAGGCGCAGCGTGTCGCCGTGCACGACCTCGACGAGCAGCACTTCGATATCGGGCGAGTCGCCCGCGATGCGAGCCTCGATATCAGTTGTAAGTGCCTTCAACTCGTTCCTTCCGCGTAAAGGTCATAAAAAAAGCGGGCGAGCGCCCACTTCTTGTACTGCCACCGGTTTCGCTCCGGCATTACAGAAGCTGTGCGATCACCATAGCACCGCAATGCGCGCGCGTCAGCCCGCCATCCCCCGCCTCCGAAGCGGTTGTTTCAGTTGCTCTCTTGGCCGCCGGACGCGGCCTGCGTGGCCGCGTCGCGGGCACGGTCCACGGCGTCACGCGCGCGGTCCCGATAGGCGCGATAGTCCTGGCGCTCGGGGCACATGCAGGCTGCGAGCGCCAGCGGCTGCTGGGCCTCGGCGTGGCGACCGAGCTTCTGCAGGCTGCGGCCCAGGCAGAACAGGGCGTAGTCGTTGGTCGGCGCGCGCTCGACCACGGCCTGAAATTCCTCGACAGCCTCGCTGTAGTGCTGCGTCTGGAACAGAGCCCGGCCGAGCGCCTCGCGGATCGAGGTGCTCTGCGGCGACAGCTGGCGGGCACGCCGCAGCGGCACGGCCGCCGCGTGGAAATGACCGTCCGCCAGAAGGGCCGACCCGCGGCTGTAGAGCTCGTAAACGTCGTCCATAGCTTCACTTAGTGTAGTAGTGCTCCGGACGGCTTCTCCGAGGCCACCCGCAGGCGCCGAACCTCATCCAGGATCTCGGCGGCGACAATCTCCTTGGCGACGCGCTCGATGTGGCGCTCGGTCCCGTCTGCGCTGATCACTAGAACCTCGTTCTCGGCGGCGTCGAAGCCGATGTCGGCGCGCGAGATGTCGTTGACGACGATCACGTCGAGTCCCTTGCGCGCCAGCTTCTCGCGGCCGTAGGCGGCGGCCCCGTCTCCGTGCTCGGCGGCGAAACCGACCATGACCTGGCCCGGTTGCCGTTGGCCGGCCAGCACGCTCAGAACATCCTCGGTCGGCTCCAGCTCGATGCTGGTGAGCGCCTCCGGACCGGTCTTCTTGAGCTTGTGGGCGGCGGGCGCCGCCGGCCGGAAATCCGCCACCGCCGCGGCCATCAGCAGCACGTCGCTGGCCGGGAACTCACGCCCGCACGCCTCAGCGAGCTCGGCGGCGGTCTCGACCTCGATCACGCGCGCGCCGGACGGCGTCGGCAGCGCCACGTTCGCGGCGACCAGCGTCACATCAGCCCCCCGCTTCATCGCGGCTTCCGCCAACGCCAGGCCCATGCGTCCCGATGAGCGGTTGCCGACGTAGCGAACCGAATCGATCGGCTCCCGCGTCCCACCGGCGGTGACGAGCACCCTCAAGCCAACCCAATCGCGGGGTTGGCTTGAGGGTGCTCTGTCGCCGACGTCCTGAGAACGCATACCGTTCGCAAGGGCTTCGACCGCGGCGAGCAGCTCTGCGGGCTCAGGGAGCCTCCCCACCCCCCGCTCGCCGTGCGAGGCGAGCTCCCCCTCGCCGGGCGGGATGACGGTGATCCCGCGCTCCCGCAGGGTCCGGAGATTGGCCTGCGTCGCTGGGTTCAGGTACATGCGGTTGTTCATCGCCGGCGCAACCAGGACCGGGCAGGGGGCGGCGAGGGCCGCGGCCGTGAGCAGGTTGTCCGCCGCGCCGGACGCCAGCTTGGCGATCGTGTTCGCGCTCGCGGGAGCAATCAGGTAGAGGTCAGCGCGCTCGACGAGCGCCAGGTGGCTGATCGGGGCGCGCTCGGGAACCGGCTCACCCGGGTACGCGCCGCGCGCCGGGTCGGTCTCGAACTCGGAGCTCAGGACCGGCGCGCCCGTGATCCCGGCGAACGACGCCCGGCCGACGAAGCGCTGGCTGGTCGGCGTCTGGATGACCCGGACGGCGTGACCCGCCTTGATCGCGAGCCGTGAGGTCTCGAGCGCCTTGTAGGCGGCGATGCCGCCGCTCACGCCGATCAGGAGTCTCAAACCTCAACCTCCGTCGCAGCGTGGGCGGCCTACCGGGAAGCGCCCTACCGGTAGTGGTACTTGAGCTTGCCCTGAGCGACCTCTTCCAGCGCGATCGTCAGGTAGTTCTTCGAGCGTGTCTCGACCATCGGGGGCGGGAACTCGTCGAACGCGCCCTCACCGAGGTTGTGGTAGTAGGAGTTGATCTGGCGCGCACGGCGCGCGGCCACGACCACGCTCGCGTAGTCGGAGTCGGCGTGTTCAAGCAGCTTGTCGATGCGGGGAGAGATCAAGGTCTTGTCCTTCTCGTTTGGTCTTGTTCGCTCAAGAGTAACGCGACACCTGCCGGCTTCGTTCTTTGCGGCTGGAGTACGAAATACCGAACTCCAGCCGCAAAGAACGATGTAAGAGCGGTCATGGCGGCCCGGCTAGGCCCCGGCCAGCTCGGACTCGACGATCGCGACCAGCTCCTCGAGCGCATCCTCGAGCCGGTCGTTGACGACCACATGCCCGAACTCCGGCTGCGCGGCCAGCTCGGCGTCCGCCGTCTCGAGCCGGCGCTCGACCTCATCGGGAAAGTCGGTGCCGCGGCCAACGAGCCGGGTGCGAAGCGTCTCGCGGGATGGCGGGGCGATGAAAACCTGGACCGCCTCGGGCATCTTCTCGCGGACCTGACGGGCCCCCTGGACCTCGATCTCGAGCACGACCGGGACGCCTTCACCGAGGCGCCGGTCGAGCTCGGAGCGCAGCGTGCCGTAGCGGTTACCCGAGTATTCGGCCCACTCGACGAAGTCGCCAGCGCCGACGCGCGCGTCGAAGTCGTCGGCGGTGAGGAAGTGGTAGGCGACGCCGTCGCCCTCGCCGCGGCGCGGGCCACGAGTGGTCGCGGACACGGACAGCTCGAGCTGCGGGATGCGGTCCAGGAGCGCCGCGATCAGGGTCCCCTTGCCGACCCCGGAGGGGCCGGTGATCACGAACACCTTGGCCACGCTCACGCGGGCTCCACGGGCGCCCCGGTGCGCTGGCGCCGCCTCAGCGGCGGCGCATCAGCTCGACGAGCTCAGCGCGCTGGCGCTGCGACAGGCCGCCGATCGTCTTCGAGGGCGAGATCCGGCACGTGGACAGGATCTTGTTGACCTTGACGCGGCCGTACTTCGGAACGGCGAGCATCAGGTCGAAGACCTTTGCGGTCTCAAGGTATTCAGGCGGGTCCAGGAGCAGCTCGTGGATCGGCTGACGGCCTGCTTTCAGGTCGCGTTTCAGCTGTGCCCGGCGGCTGCGAATGTCATTGGCGCGCTGTAACGCCTCCATCCGCTGCATCAGCGAGCGCTCTGGTGCGGCGATGGCTTTCGTAGGGGAATCACTGACCGGCGGCATGGCGGGCGACTATACATCTTGCGGGCACCCGATCAAACCTTTCCGGGGCAATTTCGGCTAGACCTCAACCTTAGCTTGAGCATTGTCGAGCGTGAGCCATGCGATCAGGCAGGTTTGCAGGCGATTTCTTGAGACGTTGGACCATTCGAATCGTCAAAAGGCCTATATCACATGCGCTCCCTGAGCGGTGACGAATCTAGCGTGCAAGGTGCGCAGGTATCGGTGAATTTCCAGATTGCGGACGGAGGGGTCCGGGTCAGGACGCCGGCGGAGCCGACTCGGCGTACAACTCCTGCAGCGAGACGACGGCCGGCTCGCCGTGCGCGGCCGCCGCGATCGCCCGAACGGCGGCGATTCCGCCCGACATCGTCGTGACGCAGGGGATCCGGTGCGCCACGGCGGTTGCTCTGATCTCGTAGCCGTCAGAACGGGCGCCCGTGCCGACCGGGGTGTTGATCACGAGGTCCACCTCACCGCGACCGATCGCCTCGACCACGTGCGGCGAGCCCTCGGAGAGCTTGTTGATCGTGGTCGACGGTATACCCATCCGGGCCAGCGCCTTGGCGGTTCCGCGGGTCGCCAGCAGCTTGAAGCCGAGGTCGTGCAACTGCGTCGCTATCGCGGTGGCGGCCGACTTGTCCCGGTCGGCGACCGTCAGGAAGATCGTGCCGCTGGTCGGCAGCTTCGCGCCCGCGGCGGCCTGCGCCTTGGCGAACGCCGTCGGGAAATCGCGGGCGATGCCCATCACCTCCCCGGTCGAGCGCATCTCCGGTCCCAGCAGCACGTCGGTGCCGGCGAAGCGGTCGAACGGCAGCACCGCCTCCTTCACGCAGACGTGACCGGTGGCCACCTCCGCGGGCAGGTCCAGGTCCGCCAGCTTCTCCCCCAGCATGATGCGGCAGGCGAGCTTGGCGACCGGCAGGCCGATCGCCTTGGATACGAACGGCACCGTGCGCGAGGCACGCGGATTGGCCTCGATCACGTGCAGCCCCTCGGTCGCGTGGACCGCGAACTGCACGTTCAGCAGGCCGACGACCCCTAGCGCCTTGGCGATGCCCCTCGTCTGGGCGCGAATCTGATCGAGCATCTCCTCGCCGAGCGAGTGCGGCGGCAGCACACAGGCCGAATCGCCCGAGTGGATCCCGGCCTCCTCGACGTGCTGCATGATCCCGGCGATCCAGACGTCCTCGCCGTCACATAACGCGTCGACGTCGACCTCGACCGAGTCCTCGAGGAAGCGGTCCAGGTAGATCGTGGGGCCGGTGATCTGGTTCCCACCCGATCCACCGATCACGCCCACCCGTTCGAGGTAGTCGCGCAGGCCGTCGACGCTGTAGACGATCTCCATCGCGCGGCCGCCGAGCACGTAGCTCGGGCGCACGAGCAGCGGGAAGCCGACCTCCGGTGCCCGCTCAATCGCCTCCTGCGGGGTCGAAGCCGACGCGTACGGCGGCGCCTTGTAGCCGAGGCTGTCCAGCAGCGGTCCGAAGCGCGCGCGGTCCTCGGCGAGGTCGATCGCGTCGGTGGTCGTGCCCAGGATCCGGAGGCCTGCCTCCCGCAGCCCTGCCGCCAGCTTCAGCGGCGTCTGGCCGCCGAACTGGACGATCACCCCCTCGGGCCGCTCGACCTCGCATACGGCGAGCACGTCGTCGAGCGTCAGCGGCTCGAAGTACAGACGGTCCGAGGTGTC
>WQWK01000029.1 GCA_009785395.1 Conexibacteraceae bacterium | reverse complement strand
CGGCCTCGAGGATCGCCTCGGCCACCACCCCAACCTCCGAAACGGCCCAGCGGGTGCGCCAGTTCGCGCGCAGCTCGGTCTGCGGGAACCCTTCGGTGGCGATGAACCCGGGGAGCACATTGCCGACGTGGATCCCGTGCCGGCGCTCCTCCAGCCGCAGCGAATCGGTCCAGCCCGACAAAGCGAACTTGGCGGCGCTGTATCCCCCGGTGCCGCGCCGCGCGATCCGCGCCGCCGTGCTGGTGACGTTGACGATCGCGACGGGTGCCTTCAGAGGGCGCCCTGCAAAGGACCGCTGACCACCTTCAGCGCTGCTGCCGAACCGCCAGTCGGCAGCAGCGGCGGTACGCCTCATCAGCGGCAGTAACACCTCGACAAGCCGCACCGGCGCCTCGAAGTTGATCCGCATGTGCCGCTCGACGACGGCCCAGCCGCCCTCGGCGAAGTCACCCGTCCAGCGCGCGCCGGCGTTGTTGACGAGCAGGTGCAGGGCGCCGTGCTCGCGTTCGACGGTCTCCGCGACGTTCTGCAGCGCCGCGGGGAAGGTGAGGTCAGCCGCGATCACCGTCGGCTCGCAATCGCCGCCGAGCGAGGCCGCGAGCGCCCGCAGCCGCTCCTCGCGCCGCGCGACCAGCACGAGCTGCACGTCAGGCTCGCGGGCGAGGCGACGCGCGACCGCCTCGCCGATCCCGCTCGATGCACCGGTGACCAGCGCCACATAGGTCATGGCGCGCGAGTTTAGGGGTCGCGCGAGAGCAACTGACGCCGTCAAAGACGCCAGTTGCTTTCTCGCGCGACCCGTTACGCCGCGAGCGTGCGGTTGAAGCGGTGCAGCGCCAGTGGCACGAAGATCGCCAGCAGCAGCACCGACCAAAGCACCATCGAGAGCTCCGCATGGCTGAGCAGCCACGAGCCGTGCGCCGGGAAGCCGTTGGCGACGTTGCGCGACGCCGCCACCAGCGCACTGATCGGGTTCCACTGAGCGATCACCCGCGGCACCGCGTCCATGCCGTGGATCGGCACGAACGCGCCGGACAGGAAGGCCAGCGGGAAGATCACGATGAAGCCGACCCCCTGCATCGCGTCGGGCGAACGGACGAGCATGCCGAAGTACGCGCCCGCCCACGTGAACGCGAAGGTGCCGAGCAGCATCAGCCCGGCCCATTCGAGCGCACCGCCGAAGCCGAAGCTCGGGTGCCACCCGACCACGAGCCCGAACGCCGTGTAAACCGCGAGCCCGATCAGCGCCTCGCAGTACTGGCCGAGCACCAGGCCGCTGACGATCGCCAGGCGCCGCACCGGCATCGAGCGGAAGCGGTCGAGCACCCCCTCGGCCATATCGTGGCTGACCGCCACACCCGTTCCGATCATTCCGAACGCGAGGCCCTGAGCGATCAGGCCGGGCATCAGGTAGTCCGAGTAGTTCGAGACCCCCGCAACGTGGATCGCGGAGCCGAACACGTAGCGGAACAGCAGGATGAACACGATCGGCTGGATCGTCACGTCGAGGATGCGCTCCGGAACGCGGGGGATCGCGCGCAGGCCGCGCCAGGTCAGAAGGCCCGTCTCACGGGCGTAGGCGGTCATGCCACAAGCTCCTCTTCGGTGTTGTCGGTGTCCTGCGCTGCTTCCGCCGGGTGGCCGGTGAGCGTGATGAAGGCGTCGTCGAGCGTCGGCCGGCGCAGCGCGATCTCATCGATCGGGATCTGCGTCGCGGCCACGGCCACGGCGACGCGGTTGAGGTCGGCGACCTCGCGCGGCGCTGGGATCGAGAGCCGGCGCTGCTCGCGCAGAGTGGTCACCTCCAGGCCCTGCCAGGCGAGCTCGCGCTCCAGAGCCTCGAGCCCCTGCGTGTCGGCGGCGACGACGTCCACCCGCTGGTCGCCGACCAGCGCCTTCAGCTCCGACGGTGTGCCCTTGGCGATCTCACGGCCGTGATCGATCAGCAGAATCCGGTCGGCGAGCGCGTCGGCCTCCTCCAGGTACTGCGTCGTCAGCAGCAGCGTGATCCCGTCGGCGACCAGCTCGCGCACGGTCGACCACACGACCTGGCGGCTGCGAGGATCAAGGCCGGTCGTCGGCTCGTCGAGCACCAGCAGCTGCGGCCGCTCGATCAGGCCCGCGGCGAGGTCGATGCGGCGCCGCTGCCCGCCCGAGAGTTGCTTAGCCAGGCGATCCCTGAACTCCACCGCGTCGAAGCGTTCGAGCAACTCCTCCACGACGCGCGCGGCCTCGCCGCTGCTGCGGCCGCGCAGGCGCGCCATCAGCCGCAGGTTCTCCCGAGCCGTCAGGTTCGGGTCGAGCGCGGCGAACTGACCGGTCAGCGAGAGCGTCTCGCGGACCTTCGCGCCCGCGGTGGCGACGTCGTAGCCGTTGACCCGCGCTGTGCCGCCGTCGGGCTTCAGCAGCGTCGCGAGCATCCGCACGGTCGTGGTCTTCCCGGAGCCGTTGGGCCCGAGCAGCGAGAACACCGCGCCGGCGGGGACCTCGAGGTCGAGGTCGTCGACCGCCTTCAAATCGCCGAAATGCTTCGTGAGCCCGCGCGCCTCGATGGCGCGGTGCCCCGTTGTCTGTGGGTTGATCTCGTACATGGCGCACGATCTTACAGTCGCTGTAAAATTACTGCAAGTGTAAATTTCGGACGATAGGATTCCTCCGTGGTCGTCGACGGTTTGCGGGAATACAAGAAGCGCGAGACGCGCCAGCGGATCTCGGACGTGGCGACCGGGATGTTTCTGGCGCGCGGATTCGATGCCGTGACGGTCACCGAGGTCGCGGCCGCCGCGGGCGTCTCCGAGAAAACCGTCTACAACTACTTCCCGACGAAGGAGTCGCTGGTCCTCGACCAGATGGAAGGACAGGTCGAGCGGCTGGTCGGGGCGGTCCGCGACCGGCCCCGGGGCTTGACCCCGACCGCCGCGCTGGTCGCGGCCCTGAAGGCCGACTCGCGGGACTTCTATGAAAGGGTTCCCGCCCACCAGCTCCCCAAGATCGAGGAGTTCAGCAAGATGATGCGCGGCACCCCGGCGCTGCGCGCCGCCTGGAGCGAGCACCGCCACCGGATGGTCGCCGCACTGACACAGGTGCTGGCCGGGGAGTTGCAGGTCGACGAGACCGACCCCGAGCCGCTGGTCGCGGCACGGGCCCTGACCGGCCTACTCGAACTGCTCTATGACTCGCGGCTGCGGCACGCACGGATCAGCGGCGGCCCGGCGGCGCTGATGGCCAGCGTCGACGCGGACATCGATCGCGGCGCACGGCTGCTCGACACCGGCATGTGGTCGCTGCACCTGATGGTCGAGGGGCGGCGCACGAAGGACCAGGTCCGGGAGGCGGCGGCGGTCGCCGAGCAGGCGCGCCAGCAGGTCTTGGCGGCGCTGCGCGACGCCAAGCGGGCGTGGCGCGAGATCCACGCCGAGGCGAAGACGGCCGCGCGCGAGCAGGCGCGGAACGCCGTACGCGAGGCCCAGGCGGCGGCCCACGCCGCAGCCCGCGAGGCAGCGCGCGAGGCCAAGCGCCACACGCGCAAGCCGGCGTCGGGTTAGCTGCTGCCCTGCTCGAGCAGTCCGTTCGACTCCGAGCCGTCGTAACGGACGCTCCGGTTGAACGGCAGCCCACGCCTGACCACGACGCAGTAGAAGCGCGTCCCCGACGGGTTGGACGCGCAGGTGCGGTAGATGTCCGGCGGTTGCACCTCGTAGGTGCTGAGGTGTGTCAGGCCCGCTTGGAACTGCGGCGGAGCGTGCTCACCGATGAACGTCTCAGCGCGCGCCGTCGCGTCCTGCAGCGCGTTCTGGTCCGCGGTGACCACATGTTGGTGCGCGAGCCCGCCGGCCAGCAGTGCGAGCGTGACACCGCCCGTCACGAGCGCGCCCGCGTAGTTCCGCGCGACGAGCCGCGGCATGTCGGGCCGCGCGCGGCGCAGGAGCCGGCCGAGCGGTCCGGAGAGCAGCACGATCGCGAGCAGATTCAGCACGACCCCCAGCAGCCACCCCCCGACGAGCGAGGCACTGTCCCCCGTGAGCGGCAGCGCCTGCACGATCACCGCGTCGGCGACCGACAGCAGCACGAACGACGGCCACAGCCAGGCGCCGCGCAGGCGCCAGCGCAGGCGCACGAATGGCCGTGCCGCGTCCATTGCATAAGCGTACGGCGCTCTACGATCAGCAGAGCAATGACAGAGATGTGGGTATGCGACCTGGGCGAGATCGACTATCGCTCCGCGCTGGACCTGCAGGAGCGCGTGCGCGCCGCCCGCCAGCAGGAGCTGATCCCGGACACGCTGCTGCTGCTCGAGCACAACCCGGCCGTCTACACCCGCGGCAGGCGCTCGGCCCCCGGCGAGCTGACGATGGGCGCCGCCTGGTACGCCGAGCGCGGGATCGAGATCATCGAGACCAACCGCGGCGGCAAGGTCACCTACCACGGCCCCGGCCAGCTCGTCGGCTATCCGATCGTGGGGGTCGAGGATGTGGTTGCCTACGTGCGCCTGCTCGAGCAGGCGCTGGTGCGCGCGCTCGCCGGCGCATCGATCGACGCCCACGCCCGTGACGACGAGGGCCCCGACTACACCGGCGTCTGGGTGCAGGACCGCAAGATCGCCTCGATCGGCGTGCACGTCGCCCGCGGCGTGGCCACGCACGGGTTCGCCCTGAATGTCTCCGAGCGCTCCCTGGAGCCCTTCACCTGGGTCGTCGCCTGCGGCCTCCCCGAGGTGCAGATGACCTCCGTGGAAAGCGAGCGCGGTGACGACCTCGTATCCCTGGCTAGCTGCGGCGAGCTCGCCGCTGCTTCGCTCGCCGGCGCCCTCGGGCACGCCACGCGAGTGGTGACCCGCGCGCAGCTCGGCGAGGCGCTCGGCGTCAGTACCCTTTCTCATACATGACCGCCACCCGCTCACGCTCGAATCCCGGCGGCATCGCCGACGTTCTGACCGTGCTCGGCCCCGCGGTCGAGCCCTACCGCGGCCGCAAGCCGCCGTGGTTCAAGGTGCCCGCGCCCGGCGGCCCGCGCTACCGCGAGCTGCACGACCTGATCAAGGCCGAGAACCTCAACACGGTCTGTGCCGAGGCGGCCTGCCCGAACATCGGCGAGTGCTGGCAGCGCGGCACCGCCACGTTCATGATCCTCGGTGACACCTGCACCCGCCGCTGCGGCTTCTGCAACGTGCGCAGCGGCAAGCCAACCTGGAACGACCCGCTCGAGCCCGCGCGCGTGGCGCGCTCGGTCGCGCGCATGGGCCTGCGCCACGCGGTCATCACGAGCGTTGATCGCGACGACATGTACGACTACGGCGCGCACGCCTTCGTCGGCGTCATCCGCCAGATCCGCAGGCAGTCGCCCTCTACGAAGATCGAGGTTCTGACGCCGGACTTCCGCGGCCAGGAGATGCCGCTCGCGAAGGTCATCGCCGAGCGCCCCGACGTCTTCAACCACAACGTCGAGGTGGTGCCGCGCCTGTACACGGTCGCGCGCCGCGGCTCGACCTGGGAGCGCTCCAACCGCGTGCTGCGCAACGCCAAGGAGATGGGCGGCGACGAGGTCGTCACCAAGTCCGGGCTGATGGTCGGCCTCGGCGAGAGCTTCGAGGAGATGGTCGACGCACTCGGGACGCTGCGCGGCAATCACGTCCAGGTCGTGACGATCGGCCAGTACCTGCGGCCGACCGAGAACCACCTCCCGATCGTGCGCTACTGGCACCCCGACGAGTTCGCCGCGCTCGAGGCCGCCGCCTACGAGCTCGGCTTCGAGCACGTCGCGGCGGGGCCGCTGGTGCGCTCCAGCTATCACGCCGACCAGCACATCGCGCAAACCGAACCGGGCGTCGGCCCGCTCAGAGCAGCGGCAGCGAGCTGATGGGCATCGAACATCTGATCATCGGCGCAGCCGGCGGCGGCACCGGCAGCTACAGCCCCGGGGGCGGTGGTGGCGGCTTCAGCGGCGGCGGTGGCGGCGGCCGCGGCTTCGCGCTCTTCATCATCTTCCGCGTCCTGTTCGACATCGCCCTGCTCGGCCACGGCCTCGGCCTGCTCGTGCTGATCGCGCTGGCCGCGGCCTGGTGGTTCATGACCCGCGGCTTCCCGCGGATGCAGCAGAACTGGGAGGCGCGCAGCCATCAGGGCCGCGCGCACCGGCGCACGACCCGCGTGCGCGAGCGCCGCGTCGAGCTGGCCGCCGCCGAGGCGGCCGACGAGAACCCGATCTTCGGGCCCGAGGCCGTCCGCAGCGCTGCCGCCGACCTGTTCTCCTCGATCCAGCTGGCGTGGTCAAACGACGACCGCGTCGCCCTGCGCGGGCTGATCACGCCCGAGCTGCTGGTCGAGTGGGAGCGGCGCCTGGACGACTTCGAGCGCAGAGGCTGGCGCAACAGGGTCGAGCCCGTGGGCCGGCCGAAGGTCGAATACGTCGGCATCGCGCGCAGCGAGCGCGGCAAAGATGACCTCGACCGCGTCGTCGTCCGGATCGAGGCCAAGCTGCGTGACTTCGTTCTCGACGCGGGCGGCCGCCAGATCAAGCGCGACGGCAGCTTCACGGAGTCGGTGCGCATGCGCGAGTACTGGACGCTGCAGCGCCGCGGCGAGCACTGGGTGCTCGCGTCGATCGAATCGGGCGCCGAGGGCGATCACGCGCTCAAGGACAAGATCGTCCAGACCCACTGGGCCGACGAGCAGGCGCTGCGCGACGAGGCGCTGGTCGAGGGAGCGGTCGCGCAGACCGCGCCGGACGGGGTCAAGGTGGCGGAGCTCGCGGACCTGCAGTTCAGCGGCGATGCCCGCGCCGCCGCGCTCGACCTGAGCCTCGCCGATGCCCGCTTCGGTCCTGACATCCTCGAGGTCGCTGCGCGCCGCGCGGTCGCCGCCTGGACCGAGGCTGTGGACGGCTCCGACGCGGAGCTGCACAAGGTCGCCAGCGCCGACGCGGTCCGGGATCTCCTGCACCCGGGCGACCCGAGCGGCCGCACGCGGCTCGTAGTCCGTGGCACGCAGGTGCAGCGCATCCGGATCGTCGCGCTCGATGCCGCCGCCGATCCGGCGACGATGACGCTTGACGTGGACCTCCGCGGCCGGCGTTACATCGAGGACCGCGACACCACGCGCGTGCTGGCCGGCAGCTCGACCCGCCTGGTCGGCTTCACCGAGCGCTGGACGCTCGCGGTCACCGGCGACGCCGACGAGCCGTGGCGGATCGTGGCGGTGCAGACGCCCGCCGTCCCGGTCTGACAGCGGTTCCGGTCCGATGAAGCGCGGCTCGCGCGGGAGAAACCGCCGCTCGTGCCTGATTAACCCGTAATCTGCGCTTAGCGGCGGCGCCCGTGCCGTCGCCAAGCGCATGAGCAACCCCAGCCCGCTGCAGCCGGTCCGGCTCCGCCGCTCTGGCTTCATTCATCAGAAACGCCGAGCCCGCCGGCGGCGGGTCTGGCGCGGATTGCGTCGTGGCGTCGTGCTGGTCGCCGGCGCGGCGGTCGTGCTGCTCGCCGTGCTGGCAACGTCGACGAATGAGCGCCCCGCGCCCGCCCTGGCGCCGGCATCCGGAAGCACAACCCCGGCCGCCGGAAGCACAACCCCGGCCACCGGAGCCACCGGCCGGCGGGGCACGGCCGCGGCGCCCGCCTACGGCCACACCCTCGCGCCCGTCGCCCTGCGCGAGCGCGTCGACCACGCCCTCGCGAGCAAACCCGCGCTGCGTGCGCCGCTCCGCGCTCCGCTGCGCAGCGGCCTGCTGTTCGACGTCCGCAGCGGCCGCGTGCTGTGGGAGCGCAAGCCCGAGCGCAGGCTGCCGATCGCGAGCCTCACGAAGATGATGACCGCGCTGGTCGCAGCTTCTGACGCCGGCGGGCACGGGCGCGTGCTGATCACGCGCCAGGCGGAGCACTACACCGGCTCGGCCGTGGGCCTGCTGCCGCGGGGCAAGCGCGTGCCCGAGCGCGCGGTGCTGTACGGGCTGCTGTTGCCGTCGGGCAACGACGCCGCGATCGCCCTGGCCCAGCACGTCGCCGGGACGCGGCCGCGGTTCGTGGCGATGATGAACTCCCGGGCCCACGCGATGGGCCTCCGCTGCACCCATTACGCGAACGTCTCAGGGGTCGTCGACCGCCACAACTACTCGTGCGCGGCGGACCTCGCGGTGCTCGCGCACGCGGTGCTGACGACGCCGCTGCTCGCCCACATCGTGGGCACGCAGACGGCGACTCTGAAGTTCCCGATCAAGGGCGGCCACCTCTACCTGACCAACAACAACCCGCTGATGCTCGCCAACTACCGCGGCGTCGACGGCGTCAAGACCGGTTACACGACGGCCGCCGGGCTGTGCATCGTGGCCACGGCCAGGCGCGGCCATCAGTGGCTGGGCGTGGTGCTGCTGCACTCGGCCAACTGGATGACGCAGGCCGAAGCGCTGCTGAACGCCGGCTTCGCCACGAAGGGATAGGCCCTCGAGGTCCGCCTGCTTGACGGCCGCTAATCGGACGCTGCCGCAGACGCCATGGGGCTGCGGGCGTCAAACAGCGCCTGCAACCGCGCCACGGTGCGTGGGATGTTGTGGGCGAGCTTCGTGTCGTCGTACGGAATCCGAACGGTCGGCATGCCGGTCCTGACGAGAATGTCCAAGTCCTGACGACGGTCGCTGACGAACTTCTTCCTGTGCGCCTTCCACCCGTCCAGCTCGATGATCAGCCGGTGAGCCGGGTAGTGAGCGTCGACGCGGTAGCCACAGATGTGCACGTTGATCTGCGGCACCGGCAGGTCGTGGCCGTAGACCAGCTTGAGGAAGGCGTCCTCCAGCTCCGAGCGCGTCGGCTCCGGCTGAGCGATCTCAATCAGCGGGCGCAGCAGCGGCGCGCCCGCGTGGTGCGAGTTGCGCTCGACCACATCCTGCAGCTGCTCGTTGGTGAGCAGGTCGCGGAACTGGAGGTCGTTGACGGCGCGGGTGAGCTGACTCTCGCTGAGACGCGGGGCCATATCCAGCAGCGTGCGGGCGGCGCTCGTGACCCGCAGGCCCTGAACCTCATTTATATCCCCAGCCAGCAACATCTTCGAGTGGTGAACGGTCAGGCCGGACGGACGGCGGTCCTCAGCGATGACGATCTCAAACCGCGGTGGCCAGCGCTTCCAGATGCCCCAGAGCACCAGCCCGCATGCGCCCGCGAGCGCGCAGCGATCGCCACCCGCCAACAGCGCCGCGTGCCCGCGGTTGATCGGGTCGCTCTGAAGGTGACCGACGGCGTAGACGCCGCGGTAGACCCGGATCAGGCGGCCGCTGGCGATCCAGTCAGTGACGGTGCGCTTCGCGACGCCGCTCTCATAGAGCTGCGCACGGGTGATGTGCCCACCCTGCCGCGCTGCGAAGCGATGGACGTTGTAGGCGGAATTCTGCCCATTACATCCATCGCTGCGGTTAGGGGTGCGGTTGCTCACGCTTAATAGAGGCGCCAGCGACCACGCGTTGACCCCCCGGCCCGCAGGCAAACCCCGCTAATTGCGACCGCTACTGCGCGCTGACGGCGACCGCAACGTCGTCGGGCGGCGCCGGCGCGGCCGCAGCCTCCGCCGCTCGCCGCGCCCGCACACCGCGCAGCGCGACCGCGCCGCCGGCCGCAACCACCAGGCAGGTGACGGCGCCGATGCCGAGCCCGGCGCGGGCGCCGAGCGCGCTCATCGCCGCACCGACGATCGGGCTCCCGATCGGTGTTGAGCCCTGCAGCGCGACGAACCACAACGCCATCACGCGTCCGCGCATCTCCGGCGCCGCACTCAGCTGGATCGTCGCATTGGCCTGCGACATGAAGGCGATGCTCGCGGCGCCGACCAAGGCCAGCGCGATCAGCTCGAAGATCAGGTCCGGCGCGGCGGCTGCCAGCGCGGTCATCAGGCCGAACGCCACACACGCGGCGATCAGCGGTGCGATCCCGGTCTTGCCGCGCGTCGCGACGACCAGCCCCCATAAAACTGCACCGGCGCCCATCGCCGCGGTCATGAAGCCGTAGGCCGCGGAGCCCGAGTGCAGTCCGTGCGCGGCCATGTAGGGCAACGTGACCTGGAACTCGTACGTCAGGCAGCCGACGATCGCCATCATCGCCAGCGGGATCGCGATCCGGGGGACGCTGCGCACGTAGCGCAGGCCCTCGCGCATCTGGCCCTTGGTGCGCGGGCTCGGCGTGATCGGGCTGAGCGCGGTCACGTCCATGCGCAGCAGCGAGCTGATCACCGCCACGAAGGTCGCCGCGTTGATCAGGAAGCACCAGCCGCTGCCGACCGCGGCGATCATCAGGCCGCCGATGCCGGGCCCGACGACGCGCGCCACGTTGACCATCGTCGAGTTGAGGCTGACGGCGTTGCGCAGGTGCTCACCGCCCACCAGCTCGAGCATGAACGACTGGCGGGCCGGGCCCTCGAAGGCGTTGTTCAGCCCGAGCATCACGGCCAGCACCCCGATCTCCCAAAGCTGGACGGAGTGCGTCACGGTCAGCAGACCGAGGATCAGCGCCTGCAGGCCCATCAGCGTCTGCGCCACGATCGTCGCCTTGCGCTTGTCGACCCGGTCGGCCACGAGACCGCCGTATGGAGCGAGCAGCAGCACCGGGACCGTCTGGAGCGCGACGATCAGCCCGAGCGTCGTGGCGGAGTGCGTCATCTGCAGGACGAGCCACGACTGTGCGGCCATCTGCATCCAGGTGCCGATCAGCGAGATCGCCTGGCCGCCGATGAACAACCGGTAGTTCGGCACCTCGAGTGCCGCGAAGGTGGTGGTCTTGGAGGCGCGCCTGACCAGCGGGCTCATCCGCGCTCCCGCTTGAGGATCTCGGAGAGCTCCTCCAGCGCGGGCAGCGCCGACTCGAGCAGCTCGCGGTCCTCACTCGGCAGCTGCGCGAGTGCGGCTTCGAGCGTGTGTGTCTGCTGGGCGCGGATCTGGGCCGCGAGCTCGTGGCCGGCGGCGGTGGCTTCGAGCCACGCCGAGCGCCGGTCCGCCGCGTCCGCGGTGCGCGTCACGAGGCCGGACTCGGCGAGGTGCGCGACCGTGCGCGACAGCAGCGTCGGGTTCAGGCCCTCGTGCCCGGCGACCTCGGCCAGCTTCACCGGGCCGTTGCGCACGACGCTGAGCAGCACGGCCGTGCGCGTCGGCGTGAGATCGGCGTCGTGGCCGGCATCGGTCGGACGCAGCGTGCGCGCGAGGCGCCCAAACGCGATCCGTAACCGCTGTGCCGTATCTATCTCGACGCTCACCATGGTACTTGCCTCCTGGCAAGTACCTTAGCAAGCCCGGTCGCGTCATGCGGCCAGCGTGGCGCCCTCCACCGGCTCGGGCGCCGGTCCAGCGGGTCCCGTCGGGGTCGCGTCCGGAATCGTGGCCTCGTGGAAGTCGCGCTGACGGATCGCGGTGAGCGACACGATCATGCCGAACAGCGCCACGCCGGCCGCCACCAGCAGAATCGTGTTGAGCGCGTCGACGTAGCTCGCTCGCGCCGCGTGGACCACCAGGCCCTGCACGCCGGCCGGGGCGTGGCTGACTGCGCCGCGCAGGCCGCCGGAGGCGATCGCGGCGCCGAGCGTGTGCGAGTGCGCGGCCAGCGGCGTGCCCGCCAGGTTCGAGACAACCTCCGACTTGATGCGGCTGGCGAGGATCGTGCCGAGCGTGGCCACCCCGGTGGCGACGCCCACCTGGCGCAGCGTGGAGTTGATCCCCGAGCCCATGCCGGCGCGCTCGGCCGGCACCACCGCGACGGCGGTCGAGGCGAGCGGCACGTTGATCAGCCCGGCGCCGATGCCGGCGACGATGAAGCCCGGCAGGAAGTGCGTCCAGCTGTCCGCCGGGGTGAGCCCGCGCATCAGCATCAGGCCGGCGACGACGAACGCGAAGCCGGCGCCGATCAGGTATCGCGTCGGCACCTTGGTCGTGAGCCGCCCGGCGATCCCGGCCACCAGGAAGATGGCGCCGGTCAGCGGCAGAAAGCGCAGCCCCGCCTCGATCGCCGAGTAGCCGAGCAGGTTCTGGAAGAAGATCACCAGGTAGGTGAGCATCGAGATAATCGAGGCGGAGACCGCCCATGCGGCCACAAGGCCGCCGTTGAAGGCCGGCACCCGCAGCAGCTTGAGGTCGAGCATGGGGTTGCGCATCCGCAGCTCGATCACGATGAACGCCGTCATCAGCACCACGGCGGCCGCGAGCGAACCGAGCACCTGCGCCGACCCCCAGCCGCTGGCCTGGCTGCGGATCAGGCCGAACACCAGCCCCGCCAGCGCGAGGCTGAAGGTCAGGAAGCCGGCCACGTCCGGACGCGGCGCGTGCGCGAGCTTGGACTCGTCGACGCGCAGCAACGTCACGGCCAGGGCGAAGATGCCGATCGGCAGGTTCACGAAGAAGATCCAGCGCCAGTTGAGCCCGCTCGTGATCGCCCCGCCGAGCACCGGGCCGATCGCCACTGCGATGCCGGTAATCGCTCCGAACACCGCGAACGGGATCCCGCGCTCCTTCGGCGGGAACGCCTGCGCGAGCAGGGCCAGGGCGGTGGCGAACATGATCGCGCCGCCGATCCCCTGCAGAGCGCGTGAAAGCGACAGGAAGGTCGAGCTCTGGGCCACGCCGCAAAGGACCGAACCGAGCGTGAAGACGACGATCCCGGTTGCGAACACACGCCGTCGACCGGCCAGATCCGCCACCGACCCGGCGGTCAGCAGCAGCGCCGCGAGTGTCAGCGCGTAGGCGTCGATCACCCACTGCAGATCCGAGAGATTGGCGCTGAAGGCGCGTTCGATCTGAGGCAGCGCCACGTTCACGATCGTGACGTCGAGCAGCAGCATGAATACGCCTGTGCAGACCGCGATCAGTGTCCACCACTTACGAGCCATGGTCATCTCGCCTCCTGACGAATTACTGAGTGCGCACTCAAGATATCATGATTCCTGAGCTTCGGCTCAAGAAATTCTCCACGCTCCGATAGGCTCCAATACTCTGAAATGACGGTGGCCCGCAATGACCGCAACTGACGAACCGCCACGCCGCCGCGGCCGGCCTCCCTCGGGCGGGCGCGAGGCGATCCTCGACGCGACCCTCGCGGTGCTCCGCGAGGACGGCATCGCGAACCTGACCAGCCGCGCCGTGGCCGCCCGGGCCGGCGTCTCCGATGCCAGCGTGTACTACCACTTCCGGGACCGGGCAGGACTGCTGCAGGCCGTGTTCGAGCACGGCATGAAGCCGCTTATGTTCATGTCCGGGCTCGACCCCGAGCAGCTGGACCCGCCGACCGTGATCCGCGGCGCCTGCGCGGCGCTGGAGCAGTTCTT